>NZ_JBNCAB010000152.1:0-7930 GCF_049805555.1 Burkholderia sp. DN3021
AAAAAAAATGAAAATACCCCCCCCCGCGGGCGCCGGCCCCGCCCCCCCCCCCCCCCCCCCCCCCCCCCCCCCCCCCCCCCCCCCCCCCCCCCCCCCCCCGCCTCACTTGCCGGCGACCGAAATCGCCGGCGTCGAGCGCGATTGCATGCGCAGCGTAAACCTGACGAGCGGCGCGGTCAGCGCCGTCGTCGCCAGCGCGAACACGACGAGAATCGTGTAAACACGCGCCGGAAGAATCTGCATCTGCAGACCGATCGATAGCACGATCAGCTCCATCAATCCGCGCGTATTCATCAACGAGCCCACCAGCATCGCGTCGTGCGGCGCAAGCCCGGTGGCGCGCGCACCCAGATAGCTGCCGCCGAACTTGCCGACGAACCCGCCCGCGAAAAACACCCCGAACCACAGCCATGAAGTCGCGTCGTCGATCGTCCCTACCGACGCATGCAGCCCCGCATGGGCAAAGAACACCGGCATCAGCACCAGCTTGACGAAGCCCTCGACGCTATCGTGCCAATCCTTCGCGACGCCCGGCACACGCCGCACGAACAGCGCCGCGGCAAGCGCGCCGAATGCGCTGTGGAACCCGATCATCGAGGTCGTCAGCGCCGACGCCATCACGAAGCAGAACAATACTGCCAGCCGGTCGCGCGAGGCATGCGCCGTCGATGCGAGCCGCGCGAGCGCCGGGCGGACCACGAAGCGCACCAGCAGCGCGCTCAGTGCCAGATAGACGAGCAGGCTGACGAGCATGCGCGCGAATGCCCAGCCCGGCCCGCTCGACAACGATGCGATTGCCGCAAGCAGCATCCAGCCGAGCGCGTCGGTGAGTATCGCGGCAGACATCGCATGCCTCGCGCCCGCCATCGCGCCGAGCGTCAGGTCATCGACAATGCGCGCCATGACCGGCACCGCCGATACCGCGAGCGCGACGCCGCAAAACAGCACGTACTGCAACGCCGGTGCATCGCTGGCGAGCGTCCCCTTCGACACGACCGCCACGATCATGCCGATCGCGGCCGGCACGAACAGGCCGCCTGCCGCAATCGCAACCGGCACGCGCCACCGGCTGCCGCGCAGCGTGACGCCGAGCTCCATGTGCAGACCGACCTGAAACATCAGCAACACCAGACCGACCTCGCTGACTTGCGCCATTCCCGACGGCGCACGCGGGCCGAACAGCACATCGTAGAAATCAGGTGCGATGACGCCGAACAGCGAAGGCCCGAGCAGCAGGCCGGCCGCGATCTCTCCGACGACCGCGCACTGGCCGAGCCGTTCGGCAATGCGGCCGCAAACGTTGCAGAGTCCGATCACGACCACGAGTTGTAGCAGCCAGATAGTCATGAAATGCCTCAGGAAAGGGCGACCGACGCAAAAACGCGGAAGACGGACAAGCGGGTGACAGCCGTTCGAGCTCGACGGAGCCGGCTGCAGTGTGGTTCACGTACTCGTCGCGCCGAGCCGCTTACCTCAACTGCCTTCCCTGCTCCATTGCTCCCCAGACCCCTGAATCGCGAAGCGAAGAATGGCGTCATCGAAACGAGGCATGGAGCTGATCGACGGCGGGGCGCGCGAACCGCTCGGCGATCCACGCCTGACGCTCTTCGAGAACGCTGACGCCGAAGCGCTCGGCGCCGACAACGCCGTCGTGCGTCCGTGCCCCCCTACCCAGGCTCGCCAGGTTCGCGAGCGCCTGACGGAACGATGCGGCCGAGACCGGCCCGGCTAGGGCTGCCGACTCACGCATTGCCGCTCACTCGCGGCGGCGCGGTCGAGCGGTTGAGCGGTCGCCTCGGCGACGCGGTCGACCCAGCCCCGGTAGAACGCGCGGTACTTGAGCACGAGCTTGTCGTACCTGCTGTACGCGCCGCCGCCGTCCGGCTTCATCCCGTTCCAGATTTTGACGTCGTACCCCGCGGCCTGTTTGGTCTGCAGCCCGAACAGCACGTAGTCGGTCGCGCGACGCAGGGCGCCGCCCACCTTCTTGATCGAGATGAGCATGTGCATGACGTTCTTGCCGTCGCTCACCGGCGTCACGCACTGGAGCAGCTTGTATTTGACGTCGCCGTCCAGGGCGACCGTCATGACGCACCCGCCCGGGTAGCCGTCGAAGTGCAGGTTCATCTGCGACATGTCCATGCCGAGCGCGCGCGACAGCATGCCGAGGGGCCCGAAGTACCGGTCCACGGTGAAGTCGATCCCGGCGCCGAACCACGCGCCCGCCCGGGCCAGCGACTCGACCTCCGGCCACGGGCGCCAATCGTCGAAGAGCTTGAGCTCGAAGGCCGAGACCGGGAGCGCGTGGACGGGGGTCGCGTGCTGCGCGTCGTAGAAGTTCTCGACGATCCGCAAGACCGCCGTCGTCGTCTCGAACGCGAAGTGCAGGTGCATGAAGTCGCCGTTGTCGACGTCGGCCGCGGCGATTTCGGGAAGCGGGTGCAGCGGCTGCGGGGAGCCGTACCAGACCCACACGTAGCCGTACCGCTCGGCGGTGACCAACGTCGGCTGGCGCGCCCCGCGCGGGACGGGCTCCAGCCGGCGCACCTCCGGGCTGTGGCCGGGGATGTGAACGCACTGGCCCTGCTCGTCGTAGCGCCAGTGGTGAAACGGGCACTGGATGCACCCGTCCTTGATCTGCCCGTCGGCCAGGTTCGCGCCGAGGTGCGAGCAGTGGCGGTCCATCACCACGGCCCGCCCCGTCGCGCCGCGCCACGCCACGCACGGACGGCCGAACAGCGTCAACTCCGTCGGCTTGTCCTTGAGGTCGTCCGAGCGCATCGCGACGTACCAGCTCGCGGCCACGCGCGTGGTCGCGTCGTACGCCGCCTGGGGTTGCTCCTTGACGCTCGGTTGATCGAATTGAATGTCGTCCATCGTTTTTTGTGTGGTCGTCGGTCGATTACTTCAGCGCCAGGCCGATGCGGGTCGTGATGTACGCCTTGAGCAGCGCGAACATCGGGTTGTAGTCGAAGTACTTTTTCACCTCTGCCGGCGCGCTGGTTTGCGTCCAGTACATCAGCTTCATCGCCGGCAGCAGGCTGTACTTCGAGTTGTTGAGCTGCGGCTTGTCCCCCGTGATGCAGTACCCGAAGCCGAACATCGGCCTGGCGAACTCTCGTTCGTCGATGAGGGCGTGAATCCGCGCCGCGGCCTCCTCGGCCGGCTTGCGCCCGGCGCTCACGGCCTCGACCTCGGCCTTGGCGTCGTTGAACAACTGGTAGTACTCCTCCATGTCCGCGCACAGGTACCCGAGGTACGGGGGATCGTTGTCGAGGTGATCGAGGTCGCCCTCGTCGCGCGACGCGCGGAACCGCGCGTGGGCTTGCACGAGCCGGAACTGCCCGAGGATCGTGCCGACCGCCCACAGCCTGTGGAACGCGTCCCACAGCCGGAAGTCCTTGAACGCCGTGTAGCAGCAGCTGACGAAGTCGTCGTTGTGGTCCAAAAGCTTCTGCTGCAGGCGCTCGATGTACTCGAAGCGCTCGGGGGAGAAGTCGTCGTCGCGCAGCGCCTTGATGAGGCGCGCCGCGAGCGCGTGGATGGTCACCGCGGTGTTCTCGAGCCCCCGGGAAAAGAGCGGGTCGATGAACCCGTTCGCGTGCAGCATCAGGCAGTAGCGATCGCCGACGCAGGCGCTCGACGAGAACTGCAGGCGGTCGGTCTTGACCCAGTCGCGCACCGGCACGGCGTCCCGGAACTGCGCCCCGATGCTCGGGAACCGCGCGAGGAACTCGTCGAATTCCTGCTGCGCGGAGATGTCCGTTTTCGGGTAGACACGCGGGTCGAGCTGCAGGCCGACGCTCACCAGGTTGTTGGTCGACCGCGGGTGGTTGTTGAACGGAATCACCCAGAGCCAGCCGCCCTCGAACATGTGGTGCAAGGTCCCCTCGTGCCAGCGCCAGCGCTGCCCCTTGACCTTGAAGATGTCGTCGAACGGCTTGACCCCGAGCATGTGCGTGTAGAGGCTGCGCGAGTGCGTCTTGAAGCGACACGGCTCTTCGCGGAGCCCGAACTTGGTCGCGAGCGGCGCGCGGGGGCCCCCGCAGTCGATCATGTACCGGCCGGTGAACAGTTCGCCCTGGGCGGTAGTCACCGCGACGCCGTCCTTGTCGGCGTGGTATTCGGTCACGTTCGTCTTCTGGCGGACCGTGCATCCGTATTTGATGGCGGCTTGCAACAGGTAGGCGTCGACGTCTTGCCGGTAATAATGGCTCTCCGGCCCCCACGGCAGCTCGGGAATGACGCACTGCGTGAACTCCTTCGGGTCGTGCTCCTGGCCGGGCTTGTGGAACACGAAGCCGAAATTGCGCTTGATGCCCGTGCTCGACGCGACGTAACGCTGCGTCGCATAGAACGACGTGATGTGGTCGAGCTCCGGAATGCCGTAGCGATCGGCGATGATGCGGTTCATAAGAGACGTCTCGGGGATCGACGATTCGCCGATCGTGAACCGCGGGTGCGACGACTCCTCGATGATCAGCACGCGAAACTGTTGTTTGGCCAGGATGGCCCCCATCTGGGTGCCGGACATGCCCGAGCCGAGGATGATCACGTCGAAGTGGTTGCTATCGCGCCCGTTCGCGGGGCTCTTCTGAGTCATGGGGGCAATCTCTCCTTGTGAGATGGAACACATGGCCGCGCGCGTCAGGATTCGTCGAGCGCGGCGCGGAGGCGGGACCGCGCGGCCCGCGTGAGCGTGAGTAGATCGCCGAGCATGCTGGGCGCGTATCCCCCGCTGCCGATCGTGGGGCCGCTTCGCCCGGCTTCGTACGTCCGCTCCGCCAACTTGAGGTGAGGCGCCCGGAAGTGCAGCAGGACCTCGAAGACCCGCTCGAGGGCCGCCAGCCCGGCCCCGACGGGCTCGCCCCGCACGCGGGCCGCTTGCGCCTCGTCGAGCGCGCGGTCGACGAGCGCCGGCCCCCCGGCGAACCGGGCGTAGACCTCCCTGAACGCGGGAAGCACATAGGGCAGGTACGTCTCCTTGAATTCTCGATAAGCCGGGTGGTCCGATTGCGAGCCCCACAGGACGTGCTCCAGCACGAAGAGGGGCATTTCTACGGCGCCGGGGCCGAGGTAGCTCTGCCCCCCGACTCGAATCGGATCGTAGTAGGGGCGGAGCTCGTCGTAGAAGACTTGCGGCGAGATGAAGCGGTAGGCGTAAACGATCGATTCGACCATTTTCTGAAGATAGGCCGCCAGCTCGACGCACCCTTGCTCGAACGCGGGCGACCGCAGGGGCACGTCGGACAGCTCGACGGTCAACGCGATGGCCGCCTCGAGGGACGCCATCGAGATGCGCACGCTCTCGAGCAGGTGCGCTTCGTCGCGGAGCCCGGTGTAGCTCCGCTGCGCGTCGGCCGCTGCGGGGTTCCAGACCGTCACATGCAGGAGCGTCTCGCGCGGCGGCAGGTCGGTCACACGCGCCAGGTCGAGCAACACCGGCTCGAGCCCGGGCACTGCGTCCACGGGCTCGTGTCCGTGCCGCTTGAGCGACCCCAGGAAGAACCCGATGTCCCGCATCGCGGCTGCGGCTTCGACGAAGCCCCAGCCGGCGGGCACACCGCGCGCCGGGAGGAACTCGCGCAACAGGCCGACGATGCCGGGCACGTCCTTCCTGCGATTCAGGCCCGGCAGTTGCAGGACGAGCGCCCTCGCCTGCAGCGGATCGCAGGCTGCCACCTCGGCGTGCGTGGCCGCGAATGTGCATACCGGGTCCAGGGCGCTTTCCACTACAGGACCTCCGGCGTCGCGAGCGTCGGCCCGGGCTGGCTGCGAGACAGCCCCGCGTCGCCCTCACGCAGCGACCGCAGGTAGCCGTAGTTCGTCGGCAGGCTCGTCCGCAGACGCTCGGCCTCGCGCCGGATGCGGGCGAACATCGCCTCGGCCTTATCGATCGACTCCGGCCGGTGCCGCAAGAGCGGCAGCGACCGGTCGGGCAGCAGCCCCAAGCCGGCAAAAATGCAGTAGTAGTTTCCGTTCAACCAGAAGTTCTTGAATTCGTAGTCGAAGGTCTCGTAGTACGTGGAATCGTCGAACGACGTGGTGGTCAGCGGCAGCCCCGCCTTGTAACGTTCGACCTTCTCCTTGATGGCGTCCGAGAGCCGCAGGTCGTGCCGGTTCGCGAGCCAGAACGGCGTGTCTTCGCGCGACGTGGTGAAATAGTGCGCCTGGACGAAATCCCGGCAGTCGTCGAACATGTAGACGATCTCAGCGTTGAATGCGTCGGTCAACCGCGGGTCGAACGAGGTGTCGGGGAAGTGCTTCACGAGCTGGTAGAGCGCCGCGTAGATGAAGTAGATTCCCGTCGATTCCAGGGGCTCCAAAAAGCATGACGACAGCCCGATAGAGACGCAGTTATTGACCCACGCCCGCCTGTTGCGCCCAACCCGGAACTTGATCTGGTTGAGCGGCTGCTTGTCCGAGAGGCCCCACAGGTCGAGGAAGTCGGCGGTGGCCTGGTCGCGCGACGTGAACTTGCTCGAGAAGACGTAGCCGCTGCCGAACCGGCCCAGCATCGGAATCTTCCAGGTCCACCCCGAGTTCATGGCGATCGCGGAGGTGTACGGCTCGATCCCGTCGCGCGCGTCGTCGTTGGGCACGGCGCTGGCGACCGCGCTGTCGCACAGCAGGTAGTCGGACATGTCGATGAAGGGTTCCTTCAGGGCCTGGTTGATCAGGAGCCCCCGCATGCCGGAGCAGTCGATGAACAGGTCCGCCTCAAGCGTGCGCCCCTCCTTCGTGGACAGGCTGGAGATGTAGCCGCGCTCGTTCAGGTGAACGTCCACGACCTCGTCGACCACGCGCTTCACCCCGCGTTCGACGGCCCAGCGCTTCAGGAAATCGGCCACCAGGTGCGCGTCGAAGTGCCACGCGTGGGACATCTGGCGGGTGCCGTCGGCCAGGCACGGTGCCAGCTTGCCGTCGAGCGCCCCGGGCTGCGGGTAGCACGCGTACTCCATCGGCTGCTGGAAGCCCTGTTCGCGCTTGCGCAGCCAGTAGTGGGTAAGCGGCACGCCGTCGCAGTTCGGCACGCTGCCGAACAAATGGTAGAAGTAATCGTCGCGCGAGTGGTCGGGAGACTTCCTCCAGTTCACGAACTTGATGGCGGCCTTGAACGCGCCGTTCACCTGGGGCATCCACTCCCGCTCCGGTATCCCGAGGAAGTCGAAGAACACCTTCTGCAAACTCGGGATGGTCGCCTCGCCCACGCCGATCCGGGGGATCGCCGCAGACTCGATGAGCGTAATGTTCGCCTGCTGTTGGAGCGCCCGGACGAGGTACGAGGCGGCCATCCAGCCCGCGGTGCCGCCGCCCACGATGACGATATTCTTGATCGGATTGCTCATGACACGCTTCCCATGGGATTTAAAAACCGAATGGACTTCTGAGAGGGTGGCCAATTAATCGGCACCCAGAATAGGCTGGCGATTGCTTAAATCAAACTGATATATTTGACAGGATTTTGATTTTTTATCCGCCACATTTAATTTATCCATCCCAAATCGGAAAACTATACGTGCCGAAAGGAAATAATTTCATATTGGAGTTTTTTATTTTTTGAGCAATTTGATGAATGGCGCTTGTTTATTAAATAATCCCTATTGTTGCAGTGGCCGTGGACAACTACGTTAGCTTGGGCCGCATAAATCCCAATAAAAACGGCAATGGAAAGTCGGATTGTGCCGCCGAGCTAAACAGTTCAATTTTGGTCACATGAGGGATTATGTGGAATTTGGTGAAAAGCATCCTGATTGCGGGCGGAGGAAGCGCGGGATGGATGACCGTCGCCTATTTTTCCAAAGCGTATGGTTACAAGGTAAAAATCTCACCGATTGGGAGTCGCTAACACAAGTCATCCACGAATCTAGAGCAGATGACGGCGGCAGCCAGAGCAAGCAAAGCGGCATGAATATCGAGGCGGCGCTCG
>NZ_JBNCAB010000153.1:0-7580 GCF_049805555.1 Burkholderia sp. DN3021
GGCTTGCGCGGCGCAGGCCCCGCGCCGAGCGCCGCGCAGCTCGACGAGTGGCAGGCGATGGTCACGCAGGCCACCGAGCCGCACGCGCTCGCGCAACTGCGCACGCTCGCGCGTCGCGGGTCGGGCGCCGCGCAGGCGGCGCTCGGCATCGCGCTCGTCGACGCGCGCGAACCGGGGCTGCGCGACGAGGGGCGCGGCTGGCTGGAAACCGCCGCGCAGGCGAACGGCAAGGCTGACGCACCGGCTGCGCGGCGCGCGCAGCTCGCGCTCGGCAAGGCACTGCTGCTCGGCAGCGGCGACATCCCGAAGGACTACGCACGCGCCCGCGCGCTGCTCGGCGAAGCGGCCGAACAGGGCGACCCGGCCGCCGCGTATTACCTCGGGCTGATCTATCGCAGCGGCTACGGCATCGCCGCCGATCCGGTGCAGGCCGCGCACTGGTTCGACGTCGCGTCGCGCGCGGACATCCCGGCCGCGGACTTCATGCTCGCGAACGCGTACCGCGACGGCAGCGGCGTGCCGCGCGACGACGCGCGCGCGCTCGCGCTGTATCGCCGGGCCGCCGAACACGAGTTGCCGGAAGCCGTGCAGACGCTCGCGATGGCCTATCGCAACGGCGAGCTGGGGCTACGGCCCGACGCGGACGAATTCCACGCGCAGTGGATCGAGACCGCGCATGCGCTGAAGCACCCGGTTGTTGCGCCGTGACGCGACCTTGCCGCCTGGCCGGGGCGCCGTCGCGGCATCCCGTCAGGCGGCATCGCTCTGCGCGGGTCGCTCCAGACGCATGTACGCGTCGGACACGATCAGTCCGAAGACAATGTGATCGAGCGCGCTTACCCACCCTCGCGCGTCGGCGAACCACGGGAACAACTGAGTCATGCCGTAGTAGTTGACGACGTACAGCAGCACGCCGAATACGCCCCCCGTCACGCTGGCCATCCCGACGCTCGAATCCAGGCTGAAACACGCAATGATCACGGCCAGAATCAGCGCAAATACGATCGACAACGCGAAGTGCACGCCCAGCGCCGCCAGCAGCGTCCCCACTTCAACCGTGATCGACGGCGCGAGCGCGTCGTCGCCGAAGTAGATGGCCGCGATCATGCGCAGCGGCGCCCACGCGTCGTGTCCGATGATTGCCGCCGCGACGACCTGGATGACGAGGAAAACCGCACCGGCCACGCCCCCGCCGATCACGGCGGCTCGCCACACCGGAACGCGGCGCGCGTAATGGTGCGAATGCATGTGGAGTTGCATGGCCACCTCCTTGAAAACGGTCCGCCGCATCAGTGCCGGTGCGTATGCGACATACCCGAGCGCACCGCCGACCATGCCGACGCGAGCGAGTCCATCAGCCGGCGACAGGCGCGCGTCATCGGGAGCCCGACGGCGTCGGAGATCCGGGGCGTCTTGCGGTGAAAGCGCTCGAACAGGCTGGACAGGCTCGAACACGAATGAAGCTTGTTCATCGCCATTTCCCTCGATGCGGCAACGACGAGGACGCGCTGGCGCACGCCGCGCGGGCTGTCGGAGCGGATATATCGAACGTAGACGCGCCGGTCGTGAATATCAAGATGCAGGCTGGCGCCGGTGCGCAACGGTGCCGGGTTCTGCAGACGAAAGCGGCAACAGGTCCGTGGTCAAGCAGAACACCAACTGCAAGCGCTTGCGTGTCCGTGAAGCCGAGCCAGCAAACAAACAGCCGCGCCGGATGCGCGGCCATCGCCGTCGATATTTCTGCCGGTGCATGGTTGTGCCGCAAGTGTTCTCACAGCCGCCAGGCGAACAGGCGGGAATGAACTCGATCTCGATCCGGTTACGCTGGCTCGGAAGAATGAGCGAATCGTTGCGCCAGATCTTTGTATCGATGTTGATTCGGTCTCGCGAAATTCCAAGATTCTGAACTTGCGTGGCGCGATCATATCGGTACATACCTGTTCCCCGCTCCCCAACGCGCCCCCGCCCCCTGTCGCTACAATAGCCACCATGAACGCCCCCAACTCCTCCGACACGCCCGATTCCGGCGACGCGCACATCGCGCGCAACCGGCTCGACGCGCACCTGGACGCCGCGCCGCGTGCGTGGCCGCTCGACATCGTCGCCGCCACCGGCTCGACCAACGCCGACGTCGCGACGCGGCTCAAGGCACTGCCGCGCAGCGCGAACGCGTTGCCCGCGCCGCTCGTGCGCGTTGCGTTCGAGCAGACGGCCGGCCGCGGCCGGCAGGGCCGCCCGTGGTTCGCGCAGCCCGGCAATGCACTGCTGTGCTCGGTCGGCTGCATCGTGCCGCGCGCCGTCGACGCGCTGGGCGGCCTCAGCATCGCGATCGGCGTCGCGCTCGCCGAAGGGCTGGCCACGCTGCCGCTCGACGCACGTATGCGCGTCGCACTCAAATGGCCGAACGACCTGCTGCTGATGGCCACCGACGACGGCACGCCGCGCATCGTCGGCAAGCTCGCCGGGATCCTGATCGAAACCGTGTGGGCCACCGCCGGCGCGACCGCCGTCGTGATCGGCTTCGGCATCAACGTGCGCGGCGCGGAAGCCGTCGCCGCGCAGGTCGACGCGCTGCGCGCGCGCGACGCGACGCTCGCGAGCGGGCTGCCGCCTGCCGCGCTGTCGATCGCGTGCGCATCGGCCAACCTCACCGATACGCTCGCCGCGTCGCTGAACGCGCTCACGCCCGCACTCGCGCAGTTCGGCGCCGACGGGCTCGCGCCGTTCCTGCCGCGCTGGCATGCACTGCACGCGTACGCGGGCCGCGAAGTCGTGCTGCTCGAACAGGGCGTCGAACGCGCACGCGGCATCGCGACCGGCATCGATGCGACCGGCCAGTTGCTGCTCGACACGCCGAACGGCGTGCAGGCGATCGCGGCCGGCGACGTGTCGCTGCGCGAAGCGCAATGAACGAGCCGTACCTGCTGATCGACGCCGGCAACAGCCGGATCAAGTGGGCGCTCGCCGATGCGCAGCGCACGCTTGTCCAGACCGGCGCGTTCGGCCACGCACGCGACGGCGGCGGCGATCCCGACTGGTCGAACCTGCCGCGTCCGCGCGGCGCATGGATCTCGAACGTCGCGGGCGCCGACGTGGCCGCACGAATCGACGCGCTGCTCGACGCGCGCTGGCCGGGCCTGCCGCGCACGACGATACGCTCGCGCCCCGCGCAATGCGGCGTGACGAACGGCTATACGACGCCCGAACAGCTCGGCAGCGACCGCTGGGCCGGCCTGATCGGCGCACATGCAGCCTTTCCGGGCGAGCACCTGCTGATCGCGACGTTCGGCACCGCGACGACGCTCGAGGCGCTGCGCGCGGACGGCCGCTTCACGGGCGGGCTGATCGCGCCGGGCTGGGCGCTGATGATGCGCGCGCTCGGCACGCACACCGCGCAGTTGCCGACGCTCACCACCGACATCGCGAGCGGCCTGCTCGCAGGTGCGCAGGCCGAGCCGTTTCAGGTCGATACACCGCGTTCGCTGTCGGCAGGCTGCCTGTACGCGCAGGCGGGGCTGATCGAACGCGCGTGGCGCGATCTCGCCGATGCATGGCAGGCACCCGTGCGGCTCGTGCTGGCAGGCGGCGCGGCGGACGAGGTCGCGCGCGCACTGACGCTGCCGCATACGCGGCACGACGCGTTGATCCTGTCCGGGCTCGCGCTGATTGCCGCGGAAGCGGCAGCGCAGAATTGACGGAGTTACGTCGGCTTCGCCGTCTCGCCGACGGTATCGGCGCATGCCGGTGCAGGATTTCGTCGCGGGAACGTTGGGGGAACGCGCCGCTGCAAGCGGCCCGCCGCCCGCGAGGCAAAGGCCGCACACGGGTTGCCTGACTGTTGAGAACAGTCACGGAAACAACGAAAAAGCCGGCCATGCGGCCGGCCCGACTGAACGACTGAACGACTGAACGACTGAACGACTGAACGACTGAACGAAAAGGAGTTTCGACGATGCTGCGCTGGCTGATCGCTGTTCTCTTTCTCGCCAACATGCTCGCGTTCGTGGTGGCGCGCGGCGTGTTCGGGCCGCTGCCGGCGGCCGGCCCGCGCGAACCGGGCGTGCTGTCGCGGCAGGTGCAGCCCGACGCGCTGCGCGTGACGCCGCTGGCGCAGGCGACCGACCAGCCCGCCGTCGGCGGCCCGATCGCGCCGGCGGCCGTCACGGCCGAGCCGCTCGCGGCATCCGCGCCCTGACGGCACCGGCCCGCGCTCAGGACTGCTGCGCGCGGACCTTCTTCAGCAACGCGGTGGTCGAGCGGTCGTGCTCGAACGGAATCGCCAGCGCGCGGCCGCCCCAGCCGCGCACGAGCGCCGATTCCGGCAGCGCATCCATGTCGTAGTCGCCGCCCTTCACGAGGATGTCCGGACGGATGGCCTCGATCAGCGACACCGGCGTCTGTTCCTCGAACTTCACGACCCAGTCGACGCTTTCCAGCGCCGCGAGCAGCGCCGCGCGATCGTCCTCGCGGTTGATCGGCCGGTCGTCGCCCTTGCCGAGCATGCGCACCGACGCATCGCAGTTCACGCCGACGATCAGGCACGCGCCGAGCGCTTTCGCGTCGGCGAGATACGTGACGTGGCCGCGATGCAGGATGTCGAATACGCCGTTGGTGAACACGACGGGCGACGGCAGCGACGCGCGCAGGGCGACGAGGGCGTCGCGGGTGATCAGCTTGCGTTCGAAGGTGGCGGACATGATGGAGATCGGACGGAATGGACGATGGCGCGTGCGGCAGACCCGGCGGCAGGACCCGGCGGCGGCGCCAGATAAAAAGCCCGCCGGACCGGCCGGGCGGGCTTCATGCAACGGACGCGGAACGGCGCAACGCGGCCGGCGCGATTCACGCCGGCGGCGGCGCCTGCCGGCCTCAGGCCGGCTGCGCGGCCGACGACGGGCCGCTTTCGGCCTGCAGGCGGCCGGTGACTTCCTTGCGATAGCGGTTCAGCTCCTGCGCGGTCGCGAACGTGCGCTCGAACAGGATCGACAGGTTGTGCAGGATGCGCTCGACAACCTTCTTTTCCCACTCGCCGTCGAAACGGATCTGCTCGTCGAGCCAGCGTTCGAGCCATTCCGGATCGGGCAGGCGCGACTGCACGGTGTCGCGCGGGAACAGCGCCTGGTTCACGTGCAAGTTGGTCGGGTGCAGCGGCTTCTCGGTGCGGCGCGCCGACGCCATCAGCACGCCGATCTTCGCGAACGCGGCACGCGCGACGTCGCCGCAGTTGTTCAGCGCCTTCTTCATGTAGCGCAGGTACGCGCCGCCGTGGCGCGCTTCATCGCGCGAGATCGTTTCGTAGATCTGCTTGATGACGGGCTCGGTGTGCCAGTCGGCCGCGCAGCGGTACCAGTGGTTCAGGCGGATCTCGCCGCAGAAGTGCAGCATCAGCGTCTCGAGCGGCGGCGCCGGGTCGAACTGGAAGCGCACCGCGTGCAGCTCCTCTTCGGTCGGCACCATTTCCGGCTTGAAGCGGCGCAGGTATTCCATCAGCACGAGCGAATGCTTCTGCTCCTCGAAGAACCACACGCTCATGAACGCGGAAAAGTCGCTGTCGTGCTGGTTGTCGCGCAGGAACATTTCCGTCGCGGGCAGCGCCGACCATTCGGTGATCGCGTTCATCTTGATCGTCTTCGCCTGCTCGTCGGTGAGCAGCGAAGCGTCGAACTTGTCCCACGGAATGTCCTTCTCCATGTCCCAGCGGACGGCTTCGAGCGACCTGTAAAGTTCCGGATAAAGCATCGTGTTCATGATGGTCCCACCCCTGTTCTGCGCAATGCGACTTCTCTAAACGTGACTGTTGCCGCGAAAGCGCGCCAAGCGCGCTTTTTGCAGCCAAGACTGTAATTTTACGCGTGAAACCGACCGACCGGACGCTGATTCCACGTCCGGCAGCCGGGCGGCCGCGCCGCCGCCGTTGGGCACGCCGCAGCCACGCTCCGTTCGAACGGAACCGGCCGCGCTTGCCTGAGTGGGGGGCCGGCGCTGGCCGGCTCGTTGGCGAGCCCGCCCCCTGCCCCCAGGCGGGTTCCCCGTAGGGTCCCGTGCGGATGCCGGATCGGCGGGCTGCTCGATGTGGTGTATACGGCGGCGGCCATGATATCACGCGTGTATGACGCTTCCGAGACGCCTGCCCGGTCGCGCCCCGCCAATCCCGGTGCGGCGATCGGTCGCGCCCGACCGTCGCAAAAACGCAACCGCGCGCCATCTGCGCGCATCAGACCCGTATTTCGCCCGTCGCGAGCCCGTCTTCCGGCGGCGTGCCGGCTGCCGGCGCGCTGCCGCCGTCCGCCTGCGCGATCCAGCCGGCGAGCGTGTCGCGCTGCGCGCGCCCGTCGCCGTAGCCGAGCTCGATCAGTTCGCGCGTGAACGCCTCCTCGAACAGCAGGTAGCTCGCGAACGACGCGCCGGCCGGCTGGCTGCCGCCGA
This sequence comes from Burkholderia sp. DN3021, assembly GCF_049805555.1. Classification (NCBI taxonomy): domain Bacteria; kingdom Pseudomonadati; phylum Pseudomonadota; class Betaproteobacteria; order Burkholderiales; family Burkholderiaceae; genus Burkholderia; species Burkholderia sp. DN3021. Next base: position 6,427 of record NZ_JBNCAB010000153.1, read on the forward strand.
CCGCGCCGAGCAGCCCGCGCATCGCGGCCGGCATCTGCTTCAGGTGCTTCGCGGCGATCAGCTCGATCCGCTCGGACGGCGCGATCGCGAGCACGTCGACGTGCCGCCAGCCGCTATCGACCTCGACCTGGTGCGGCAGGTGCTCGATCATCCGGTTGATGTGCTCGATCCGCTCGATGTCCGAGCCGATCGAGTCGAGGAACACGCTCGCAAGCACCTGCTGGCCGATCTGCGCGAGCGACGGGTAGCCGCGCACGCGGCCGGCGCCGTTCGCGGCCGGAATCTCGGGCCGCGGGTCGGCCGCGCCGACGACGACGATCCGGTGCGCGCCGAAGTGGATCGCCGGCGACAGCGGCGCGATCTGCCGGATCGAACCGTCGCCGAAGTACTCGATCTGCCCGTCGAGCACGAGCGGCACGGCGGGGAACACGAACGGAATCGCCGACGACGCGAGCAGGTGCGACGCCGACAGATCGACGAGCCGCGCGGTGCGCTGCGCGCGCCGCCACGCCTGGATCGGTTCGGCCGCCTGGTAGAACGTGAGGTGCCGGCCGCTCGAATAGCTGAGCGCCGTCACCGCGAGCGCGTGCAGCAGGCGCGCCTCGAGCATCTGTTCGATCCGGTGGAAGCTCAGTTCGCGCTGCAGCAGGTGCGCGAGCGGCGCGTTGTCGAGCAGCCCGCGCGGCGAACGGCGGGCCGCCCAGCCGAACGTCATCGTCGCGAGCCAGCGCGCGCCGGCGGCCGCGATGCCGAGCCAGTCGGTGCGGTACACGTAGTCGGGGCGCAGGTGCTCCCAGAATTCGAGCAGGCGGCGCACACCGTGGGAAAAGTCGTCCGCGTGGCTCGCGATCGACGTCGCGTTGATCGCGCCGGCCGACGAGCCGCACACGACCGCGAACGGCAGCGTGTGCCGGTCCGGATCGGCCTCGAGCGCGATCTCGGCCAGCGCCTTCAGCACGCCGACCTGGTAGGCGGCACGCGCGCCGCCTCCCATCAGAACGAGCGCGAGCCGCATGATCGACCTGCTCTAACTGTGCCGCGTCACGTCGAGCGCTTCGGCGGACGGGTTTCGGGCGACGAAGCGGCCGCCGCGCTCGCCGCGGCCGAGCCGGCCGGCTTCGCGCGCTTCGCGGCGGGCTTGCGCGGCCTGGCGG
>NZ_JBNCAB010000154.1:0-7180 GCF_049805555.1 Burkholderia sp. DN3021
CAATGTGTGGGTTTTTTTATAAAATTGTTGTATATGGTATAATAACCGCGCCGGGCGTGCCCCAGGTTTTTTATATAATCAAAACCCCGGGGGGCGGCCGGCGGGCCCCCCCCCCGCCGCCCCCCCGTCTCCGGTCCGGCATGGCCTGCGGGCCCGTTCGCCCCGGCGCCAGCGTGCGCCGCTTGTGAACGGCCCGCGGCCCGCCCCGGTCGTTCGAACCGGGCGACGCCGGCCGGCAGGCGTGCGCGCGGCTCCGTCGGAGCGCGGCGCACTCGACGCCTGCACCGCCATTCCCTCAGGAGACAAGCCCATGCCAGGCCAAGGCAACGCTCACCCGTCTGTCCCGCTTTCCCGTACCGCGCACCCCGACGCGGGTCACGGCAAGTTCAAGAAACAGTTGTCGCTGACCGATCTCACGTTCATCGGTCTCGGCGCCATTTTCGGTTCGGGGTGGCTGTTCGCCGCGAGTCACGTGTCGACGATCGCGGGCCCGGCCGGCATCTTCTCGTGGCTGCTCGGCGGCTTCGCGGTGCTGCTGCTCGGCATCGTCTACTGCGAACTCGGCGCCGCGCTGCCGCGCGCGGGCGGCGTGGTCCGCTACCCGGTGTTCTCGCATGGCCCGCTGCTCGGCTACCTGATGGGCTTCATCACGCTGATCGCGTTCTCGAGCCTGATCGCGATCGAAGTCGTCGCCGCGCGCCAGTACGCGGCCGCGTGGTTTCCTGGCCTGACCGTAGAAGGATCGAGCGACCCGACGACGATCGGCTGGCTCGTGCAGGCCGCGCTGCTCTGCTTCTTCTTTTACCTGAACTATTCGAGCGTGAAGACGTTCGCGAAGGCGAACAACATCATCAGCATCTTCAAGTTCATCGTGCCGCTCGCGGTGATCGGCGTGCTGTTCACGTTCTTCAAGCCCGCGAACCTGACCGTGCACGGCTTCGCGCCGTTCGGCATGCCGGGCATCGAGATGGCCGTGTCCGCCGGCGGCATCATCTTCGCGTACCTCGGGCTCACGCCGATCGTGTCGGTCGCGAGCGAGGTGCGCAATCCGCAGCGCACGATCCCGATCGCACTGATCCTGTCGATCCTGCTGTCGACGCTGATCTACGTGCTGCTGCAGCTCGCGTTCATCGGCAGCATCCCGACCGCGATGCTCGCCGGCGGCTGGCACGACATCAGCAAGGCGTTCACGCTGCCGTACCGCGACATCGCGCTCGCGCTCGGCGTCGGCTGGCTCGCGGTGATGGTCGTCGCCGACGCGATGATCTCGCCGAGCGGCTGCGGCAACATCTACATGAACGCGACGCCGCGCGTGGTCTACGGCTGGGCGAAGACGGGCACCTTCTTCAAGGTGTTCACGCGCGTCGACGAAGCGTCGGGCATTCCGCGCGCGGGCCTGTGGCTCACGTTCGGCCTCGCGATCTTCTGGACGATGCCGTTCCCGTCGTGGGAAGCGCTGATCAACATCGTGTCGGCCGCGCTGGTGCTGAGCTACGCGGTCGCGCCGGTATCGGTCGCCGCACTGCGCCGCACCGCGCCCGACCTGTCGCGGCCGTTCCGCGCGAGCGCGTTCGGCATCACCGGCCCCGCGTCGTTCGTGATCGCCGCGCTGATCGTCTACTGGTCGGGCTGGAGCACGGTGTCCTGGCTGCTCGGCCTGCAGATCGCGATGTTCGTCATCTATCTCGCGTGCCGCCGCTGGGTGCCGACCGCGCACCTGAGCCTCGCCGAACAGGTGCGCTCGTCCGCGTGGCTGATCGCGTTTTATGCGGCGATGATCGTGCTGTCGTATCTCGGCGGCTTCGGCGGCACCGGCCGGCTCGCGCATCCGTACGACACGGCCGTCGTCGCGGCTGTCGCGCTCGTCATCTACTACTGGGGCGCGAATACCGGCGTCCGTTCCGACAAGCTGCAGCTCGACGACGACGAGGATTGACGCACCCGTTCCCTTTCTCACCATCACTCCGGCCGGGCGCACCACGCCCGGCCCCTGTCTTTTCCGAGGAAAACCATGCAACTCACAGGTCAGCTCCTGATCGGCCAGTCCGCCGTCGCCGGACAGAACGGCACCCTCCACGCGATCGCCGCCGCGACCGGCGAGCCACTCGAACCCGCTTTCGGCGGCGCGAGCCTGCACGACCTGGAGACGGCCTGCGCGCTCGCCGACGACGCGTTCGACACGTATCGCGAAACGACGCTCGACGCGCGCGCCGCGTTTCTCGACGCGATCGGCCGGCACATCATGGCGCTCGGCGACGACCTGATCGAGCGCTGCGTCGCCGAAACGGGCCTGCCGCGCGCACGCGTCGAAGGCGAACGCGGCCGCACGGTCGGCCAGCTCGCGCTGTTCGCGTCGCTCGTGCGCGACGGCGGTTTTCTCGACGCGCGGATCGATCCGGCGCGCCCCGAGCGCAAGCCGCTGCCGCGCGTCGACCTGCGCCTGCGCAACGTCGCGGTCGGGCCCGTCGCCGTGTTCGGCGCGTCGAATTTCCCGCTCGCGTTCTCGGTCGCCGGCGGCGATACGGCCTCGGCACTCGCGGCCGGCTGCCCGGTGATCGTCAAGGCGCATTCCGCGCATCCGGGCACGTCGGAACTCGTCGGCCGCGCAATCCAGCAGGCCGCGCGCGAATGCGGAATGCCGGCCGGCGTGTTCTCGCTGCTGTTCGACGCGTCGCGCGAGATCGGCCAGGCGCTCGTCGCCGATCCGCGCATCAAGGCGGTCGGCTTCACCGGCTCGCGCCGCGGCGGCGTCGCGCTGATGCATATCGCGGCCGCGCGCCCCGAACCGATTCCGGTCTATGCGGAAATGAGCTCGATCAATCCGGTGCTGCTGCTTCCCGCCGCGCTCGACGCGCGTCACGACACCATCGCGCCGCAGTTCGTCGCGTCGCTCACGCTCGGCGCCGGCCAGTTCTGCACGAACCCGGGCCTCGTGCTCGCCGTCGACGGCCCCGCGCTGCGCGCGTTCGAAGCCGCGGCGGCCGATGCCGTGCGCGCGGCGGCCGCGCAGACGATGCTGACGCCGCACATCCACGCGAGCTACACACAAGGCGTCGCGGCGCTGCGCGGACACGATGCGGTCAAGCTGCTCGCGGAAGGCGCCGAAGGCGGCCGCCATCAGGCCCGCGCGGCGCTGTTCGCGACGTCGGCCGACGCGTTCATCGCGCACACCGAACTGCGCGAGGAAGTGTTCGGCCCCGCTTCGCTGATCGTGCGCTGCCCGGATGCCGACACGCTGCATCGCGTGCTGAAGTCGCTCGAAGGCCAGTTGACGATCGCCGCGCATCTCGCCGACGGCGACGCGTCGCTGTTCGCCGCGCTGCGCACGACGCTCGAGCACAAGGCCGGCCGCATTCTCGTCAACGGCTTCGGCACCGGCGTCGAGGTCGGCCATGCGATGGTGCACGGCGGCCCGTTCCCGGCGACGTCCGACACGCGCACGACGTCCGTCGGCGCACGCGCGATCGAGCGTTTCCTGCGCCCCGTGTCGTACCAGGACCTGCCGGACGCGCTGTTGCCGGAAGCGATCCGCAACGGCAATCCGCTGAACGTGCCGCAGCGCATCGACGGCGTGCCCGCGCCGCGCGAGGTGAACCATGTCTGAGCAAACCGCCGAAGTCGTCCTGTCGCTCGACGAAGTCCATGCGCTCGCGCTGCGCGTGCTGACGCACAACGGGATGTCCGATGCGCATGCGCGGGCGATCGCCAATGTCATCACGCAGGGCCAGCGCGACGAATGCCATTCGCACGGCGTGTACCGGCTGCTCGTGTGCGTGCGTTCGCTGCGCAAGGGCAAGGTCGATCCGCAAGCGGTGCCGACGCTGCGCCGGCTATCGTCGTCGATCGTCGCCGTCGACGCGCATCGCGGCTTCTCGCTGCTGAGCTTCGAAACCGGGCTGCCCGTGCTCGTCGAGATGGCGAAGCAGCACGGGATCGCCGCGATGGCGATCAACCACTGCTACCACTTCTCCGCGCTGTGGCCCGAGGTCGAGGCGATCGCGGCCGAGGGGCTGGTCGGCATCGCGCTGAACCCGAGCCACAGCTGGGTCGCGCCGGAAGGCGGCCGCGAACCGGTGTTCGGCACGAACCCGATCGCGTTCGCATGGCCGCGCCCGGGCGGCGAGCCGTTCGTGTTCGATTTCGCGACGAGCGCGATCGCGCGCGGCGACATCGAGCTGCACGCGAAGCAAGGCAAGGCGATTCCGCCGCACTGGGCGATCGACGCCGACGGCCAGCCGACCACCGATCCGAAGGCCGCACTGCAGGGCGCGATGCGCACGTTCGGCGGCCACAAGGGCTCGGCGCTCGCGGCGATGGTCGAACTGCTCGGCGGCGCGCTGATCGGCGACATGACGAGCCGGGAATCGATGGATTTCGACGAAGGCGTCGGCGCGACGCCATGCCACGGCGAGCTCGTGATCGCGTTCGATCCGAAGGTGTTCCTCGGCGACGATCTCGACGCGGGGCTCGCGCGCGGCGAGCGGATGTTCGGGTCGATCGTCGCGCAGGGCGCGCGGCTGCCGTCGCAACGGCGCTTCGACGCCCGCGCGCGCAGCATCGCGAACGGCATGCGGATTCCGCAGGCGCTTTATGACGAGATCCTGACGCTGCTCGACTGACTGACGCCGGCGTGCGGAGGCGGCGCACATGCGTCGTCGATAAATGTGCGATCCGGCCGCCTCCCGGACCCGCCGCGCGGGCGTCCCGCAACCGCCCGCGCGTTCCGCGCCGCGCTGCGCCCGCCGGACGCGCCGGCCGCCGGCCCCGCGGGCGCCACGCCCCCGGCGGCTGTGGGATAATCGCCCGGTTTGCCCAGGGCGCAGCTCAAGAGGTTGTTCGCACGGGCGCGAGAGAGGCCTTTATTCCCGTGCCTCCACCCTTTTTCGCGATATTTCTTCAGCAACCACAATGCCCACTTACCGTTCCAAAACCTCCACCGCCGGCCGCAACATGGCAGGTGCGCGCTCGCTGTGGCGCGCCACCGGCATGAAAGACGACGATTTCTCGAAGCCGATCATCGCGGTCGTCAACTCGTTCACCCAGTTCGTGCCCGGGCACGTGCACCTGAAGGATCTCGGCCAGCTCGTCGCGCGCGAGATCGAGGCTGCCGGCGGCGTCGCGAAGGAATTCAACACGATCGCGGTCGACGACGGCATCGCGATGGGCCACGACGGCATGCTCTATTCGCTGCCGAGCCGCGACATCATCGCCGACTCGGTCGAATACATGGTGAACGCGCACTGCGCGGACGCGATGGTGTGCATCTCGAACTGCGACAAGATCACGCCGGGGATGCTGATGGCCGCGATGCGCCTCAACATCCCGGTGATCTTCGTGTCGGGCGGCCCGATGGAAGCCGGCAAGACGCGCCTCGCGAACCCGGTCACCAAGACCGTCGAACTGAAGAAGCTCGACCTCGTCGACGCGATGGTGATCGCGGCCGACCAGTCGTATTCGGACGCCGACGTCGCCGAAGTCGAACGCTCGGCCTGCCCGACCTGCGGCTCGTGCTCGGGCATGTTCACCGCGAACTCGATGAACTGCCTGACCGAAGCGCTCGGCCTGTCGCTGCCCGGCAACGGCACGGTGGTCGCCACGCACGCCGATCGCGAGCAGCTGTTCAAGCGCGCCGGCCGCCGCATCGTCGAACTGACGCGCCAGCACTACGAGCAGGACGACGAACGCATACTGCCGCGCTCGGTCGGCTTCAAGGCGTTCGAGAACGCGATGACGCTCGACATCGCGATGGGCGGCTCGACCAACACGATCCTGCACCTGCTGGCGATCGCGCAGGAAGCCGGCATCGACTTCACGATGAAGGACATCGACCGCCTGTCGCGCACCGTGCCGCAGCTGTGCAAGGTCGCGCCGAACACGAACAAGTACCACATCGAGGACGTGCACCGCGCGGGCGGCATCATGGCGATCCTCGGCGAGCTCGAGCGCGCCGGCAAGCTGCACACCGACGTGCCGACCATCCACGCGCCGACGCTGAAGGATGCGCTGGACCAGTGGGACATCGTGCGCACGCAGGACGACGCGGTCCGCACGTTCTACCTGGCCGGCCCGGCCGGCATCCCGACGCAGGTCGCGTTCAGCCAGAACACGCGCTGGCCGAGCCTCGACCTCGACCGCGCCGAAGGCTGCATCCGCTCGTACGAGCATGCGTTCTCGAAGGAAGGCGGCCTCGCCGTGCTGACGGGCAACATCGCGCTCGACGGCTGCGTGGTGAAGACGGCCGGCGTCGACGAAAGCATCCTCGTGTTCGAAGGCTCGGCTCACGTCACCGAATCGCAGGACGAAGCGGTCGAGAACATCCTGAACGACAAGGTCAAGGCGGGCGACGTGGTGATCGTGCGCTACGAAGGCCCGAAGGGCGGCCCCGGCATGCAGGAAATGCTCTACCCGACCAGCTACATCAAGTCGAAGGGGCTCGGCAAGGCATGCGCGCTGCTGACGGACGGCCGCTTCTCGGGCGGCACGTCGGGCCTGTCGATCGGTCACTGCTCGCCGGAAGCGGCAGCGGGCGGCGCGATCGGCCTCGTGCGCGACGGCGACAGGATCCGCATCGACATCCCGAACCGCACGATCGACGTGCTGGTGTCGGACGAGGAACTGGCGCGCCGCCGCGAAGAGCAGAACGCGAAGGGCTGGAAGCCGGCGCAGCCGCGTCCGCGCAAGGTGTCCGCGGCGCTGAAGGCGTACGCGAAGCTGGTCATGTCGGCCGACAAGGGCGCGGTGCGCGACGTGTCGCTGCTCGACGACTGACGGGGCGGCCTACCGACGACGGGCAACCAGCGACGGACAGTCCGCTCGGGCTGCGGCGCCACACAACCGCCCGGCCGCCCGCTCGCCTGATCCAGAAGCCGCTCTCCGGAGCGGTTTTTTTTCGTCCTGCGCGCGGAGAAATCGCGGAACTGGCGCGGTCAGTGACGGTATTCGTCGGTACCGCCTCCGCCACCACCGTGGCTACCGCCGCCGTTTCCGCCGCCTTGCGGCCGCGCGTAACCACCGCCACCGCCGCCGCCCTGATGCACAGGCGGCATCGGACGGGCTTCACCGCCCGGCGCGGGGGGCGGGCGCAATACGGCCGGCGGCGGGCCCGCCGGCCGGGCATTGCCCGGCGCGGCCTGCATCGGCGCAAGCGCAGGTGCCGCCGGCGCCGGCATGCGGTTCGCTC
>NZ_JBNCAB010000155.1:0-7054 GCF_049805555.1 Burkholderia sp. DN3021
GAAGGAATACGGCATTACGCGCGACGAGCAGGACGCGTTCGCGGCGCTGTCGCAGAACAAGGCTGAAGCCGCGCAGAAGGCCGGGCGCTTCAACGACGAGATCGTGCCGGTGTCGATTCCGCAACGCAAGGGCGAGCCGCTGCAGTTCGCGACCGATGAATTCGTGCGTCACGGCGTGACGGCGGAATCGCTGGCGGGGCTGAAGCCGGCGTTCTCGAAGGACGGCACGGTGACGGCGGCGAACGCGTCGGGTCTGAACGACGGCGCGGCGGCGGTGCTGGTGATGTCGGCGCAGAAGGCGGCGGCGCTGGGCCTGACGCCGCTGGCGCGGATCAAGGCGTATGCGAACGCGGGCGTGGATCCGAGCGTGATGGGGATGGGCCCGGTGCCGGCGTCGCGCCGGTGCCTGGAGCGCGCGGGCTGGACGCCGGGCGACCTGGACCTGATGGAGATCAACGAGGCGTTCGCGGCGCAGGCGCTGGCGGTGCACAAGCAGATGGGCTGGGACACGTCGAAGGTGAACGTGAACGGCGGGGCGATCGCGATCGGCCACCCGATCGGCGCGTCGGGCTGCCGGATCCTGGTGACGCTGCTGCACGAGATGGCCAAGCGCGATGCGAAGCGCGGGCTGGCGTCGCTGTGCATCGGCGGCGGGATGGGCGTCGCGCTCGCGGTCGAGCGTCCGTAACCGGTCGTCCGTTACCGGCGAACCGAATCCGGGCGCCGGCCGATTGCGGCTTCGGCCGGCGCCACGTGAAGTCAGAGGGGGCCTCGGCAGCTCTCGAAACCAAAAAATGGAGTGAGATTTATGTCTCAGCGAATTGCGTACGTAACGGGCGGGATGGGCGGCATCGGCACCAGCATTTGCCAGCGTCTGTTGAAGGACGGCTTCAAGGTCGTCGCGGGCTGCGGCCCGAACTCGCCGCGCCGTGTGAAATGGCTCGAGGACCAGAAGGCGCTCGGGTACGATTTCATCGCGTCGGAAGGCAACGTCGGCGACTGGGACTCGACCAAGGAAGCGTTCGACAAGGTCAAGGCCGAAGTCGGCGAGATCGACGTGCTGGTCAACAACGCGGGCATCACGCGCGACGTCGTGTTCCGCAAGATGACGCACGAAGACTGGACCGCCGTGATCGACACCAACCTGACGAGCCTGTTCAACGTGACGAAGCAGGTGATCGACGGGATGGTGGAGCGCGGCTGGGGCCGGATCATCAACATTTCGTCGGTGAACGGCCAGAAGGGGCAATTCGGCCAGACCAACTACTCGACCGCGAAGGCCGGCATCCACGGCTTCACGATGTCGCTCGCGCAGGAAGTCGCGACGAAGGGCGTGACGGTCAACACCGTGTCGCCGGGCTACATCGGCACCGACATGGTGAAGGCGATCCGCCCCGACGTGCTGGAAAAGATCGTCGCGACGATCCCGGTGCGGCGTCTCGGCGCGCCGGAGGAAATCGGCTCGATCGTCGCGTGGCTTGCGTCGAACGATTCCGGCTTCGCGACGGGCGCCGACTTCTCGCTGAACGGCGGCCTGCACATGGGCTGAACGCCCGGGCTGCGCGGGCCGGGTGGCCGAGCAGCCGGGTGTGTTCCAAGGCCCCCGCCTCCCGGGTTCGGGCGGCGGGGATTCGTCACTTGCGCTACGCTGCACTGAAAGGCGTTACATGACTACTACAAAGAAGACGGCCGAACGGCTCATCAAGAAGTACCCGAACCGCCGGCTCTACGATACCGAGACAAGCACGTACATTACGCTCACCGACGTGAAGCAGCTCGTACTGGAGCAGGAGGACTTCAAGGTCGTCGATGCGAAATCCAACGAAGACCTGACGCGCAGCATCCTCCTGCAGATCATCCTCGAAGAGGAAAGCGGCGGCGTGCCGATGTTCTCGTCGTCGATGCTGTCGCAGATCATCCGTTTCTACGGTCACGCGATGCAGGGCATGATGGGCACGTACCTGGAAAAGAACATCCAGGCGTTCATCGACATCCAGAACAAGCTCGCGGATCAGTCGAAGAACATGTACGACACCAATGCGATGAATCCGGAAGTCTGGTCGCAGTTCATGAACATGCAGGCGCCGATGATGCAAGGGATGATGACGAGCTACATCGAGCAGTCGAAGAACATGTTCGTGCAGATGCAGGAACAGATGCAGAACCAGGCGAAGTCGATGTTCAGCACGTTTCCTTTCAAGCAGCCGGGTTCCACCGAGCCGGAGAAGAAGTAGCGATTTTGCGGCAGGCCGGCCGCGGCGGCGCGAGCCGTCGGGCGTCGGTGCCGTGAGGCGAGGTGGCAGTCGTGCGCTCGGGCTCGACGGACTGGCTGCCGCCTGCCGGAAGGCGCCGCCGATGGTCGTTCATGATCGTCGGCGCCGCATGCCCGTGCCCGGGATGCCGGGTCTGGCGTTGGGTGAGGCCGGTTCCGGAAATGCTGGCTGAGTGCAGGCCGAAGGTTCCGTCAGGACGGCCGGACAGACACCCGGCTCGGTGTGTTCGCCCGCCTTCGCTCACAGCTCCGAACTGAAATCCTGGTGATCGTCCGGCGGAGGAAGGTCGAGAACGAGCTTGACCGCGCTGTAGTTGGCCTTCAGCGAAAACACGCGGCCGATCACGAGAAACGTCTGCCGCGAATTCTCGATCTCGACGAAGTCGCCGGGTTGCGGCACGTGGGCACCCTGGTCGTAGGAAAAGCTCGTGCTGGTTTGCTCGCCGATGGCTTCTGCCGCGTGCTGGGTGAATTCGATCGTGATGTGGGTGGTCATGCGAGCCCCGTTGGGTGGATGGAAGAGAGCGAAGGCTTCGATTTTCGCATAGCGGCGGTGCGCTTCCGCGGCGATTGTTGCGCGACCGCGATTGCCGATCGTGCTTGCCCGCTGGTCCACGCATATGCGATAGCAACGACCCGGCCGAAGCCGGGTCGGGAGGGCGGGACGAAGCGGAGCGACCGCTACCGCTACCTCTCCGCAAACGTCCCTGCTTGCACCAACGTCATCTTGCCGGGGGCCAGGTACTTGCGGATGGCGGCGTTGACCTGTTCCACGGTCAGCGCGCGGACGCGCTCGGGGTAGGTGTCCAGGTCGCTTAGCGGTTGGTCCTGAAGCACCGTCTGGGCGAGCATGGCGGCCATCTGCCCGGTGGTTTCCATCGCGACCTGCTGGCGACCGATCATGCCGTCCTTGCGCGCATCCAGTTCCGCCTGGGTGATGCCCTGTTTCCACCAGGCGTCCAGCACCCGGCGGGTGCTGGCGATGCCCTTGTCCAGCAGGGCCGGGGCGAAGTTGGTGTTGACGACAAAGCCGCCCTCCATCAGCGAGAGGCCGGACAAGCCGGCGCCGATGCCGTAGGTCAGGCCTTCCTGATCGCGGACGGTCGCCATCAGGCGGCCGGTGAAGCCGCTGCCCAGGATGGCAATGCCCGCACTCAGGGGCAGGTAGTCGACGTCGCTGGCGCGCAGGTCGATGGCTTGCCCCATCGCCACGCTGATGGACGCCTTGTCCTTCATCGCGATGCGCTGCGTGTCAGGCCGACTTGCCTTGCGTGCCGGCCCCTGCCGTACGAGTGCCTTGCCGCCGCTCCAGCCCGCGAAGGCCTCGATCAACTTGGCCTGCAGGCCGCGAGGGTCCGCGCCGCCCACCACGACCACGGTCATATGCGCCGGTCCGTAGTACGCGCGATGAAACGCCTTGATGTCCTCCAGTGTGGCGGCGGCAATGGCCTGGAGCATCCGCTCGCGCGGCACCGGGGCGTTGACGTGTGCCTCGGGGTAGATGGCCATCGACAACGCATCGCGTGCCCGCATGCCCGGTACTTCCCCGCTTTGGCGGACGCTGGCCTCCAGCCGGGTCTTGGCCCGGGCCAGTTCGTCGGCCTTGAAGGCCGGCGCGCGCAACTGCTCGGCCATCAGGTCGATCAGGGTAGGCAAATCCCGGGTCAGGCTCTTGCCGTATATGCCGACGTAGCCCGCCGCGGTCTGGAACGACAACTGGGCGCCCAGGCTCTCCAGCAGCGTGGAGATAGCCACTTTGTCGCGGCGGGTGGTGCCCGCCTCCAGCAACATGCCGGTCAGCAATGGCACGGCGGGATTGGTCGCCTTGCTGGCCGCGTCGGCATCGCCCAGCGGCATCACTGCGGCAACGGACACCATCTCCTGCGGCGCCATCGGATAGACCAACAGATCGATGCTGCCGGCCTGGGCGCGCACCACGCGATCGGCGATGCCCGCCTGAGCCGCGACAGGCAACCACAGCATGGCCAACGCTAGCACCCATGGGTGCAGCCAGTTGAAACGAACACGCATCATGTCGACTTCTCCGGGACGAACCAGCCGGTGGTGCTCTGGTCTTCATTGAGGTACTTGCGGGCCACCCGCTGCACGTCGGCGGGCGTGACCTTTTCCAGTTGTTCCAGTTCGGTGACGAACCGGGTCCAATCGCCTTGCGCGACCGCTTCACCAAGCAGGGCGGAGGTCTTGCTGACGCCGTCGCGCTGGTAGATCTGCTCGGCCCGGTGAGGGCCCAACACCCGTTGGATATCCTCGCGAGTCACGCCGTGGTTCTTGATGCGTTCCAGTTCGGCCCAGGCGATTTTCTCGGCCTGGTCGTGCTTGGCGTTGGACGACAGGTTGACCGTGATCAGGAACGGCCCGGGATCGCGCAACGCATGGAAGCTGGCGCTGGCGTTCGTGGCCACCTCGGTGTCCACCAGCGTGCGATACAGCGGGCTGGCCTTGCCCTGGCTCAATACCAGGCCCAGCACGGTCAGCGCTGCCGCATCGGGATGCAGGGCGTTGGGCGCCTTGAAGGCCATGATGACGCTGCCGGTCTCGCCGGCCCGTTTGAGCACCAGCCGCCGTGGCCCCTGTTGCGGGGGTTCCTCGGTGGTCATCGCCGGGATCGCATGGGGTGCGCGCGGAATGCCGCCGTAGTACTGCCCGATCCAGCCCAGCGCCTGCGCCGGCTGGAAGTCGCCGACCAGAATGACCACCGCATTGTCCGGCCAGTAGAAGGTGTCGTAGAAGCTGCGCAGCTTGTCCACACTGGCATGCTCGATGTCGCTGCGCCAGCCGATGGTGGGATGGTGGTAGGGATGCGTCTGGTAAGCGGTGGCCAGCACCTGCTGGAACAACGCGCGGAAAGGACGGTTCTCGCCCCGCTCGTACTCGTTGCGCACCACCGTCATCTCGCTGGCCAGGTCCTCGGGGCGCAGCAGGAGGTTGCGCATGCGGTCGGCTTCGATGGCGATATAGCCTTCCAGCGCGTGGCGCTCCAGCGTGCCGAAGTAATTGGTGCGGTCCATCGATGTGGTGGCGTTGAAGCTGGCGCCCGCCCGCTCCAGATAGTCGTTCACCGAGTTGCCCTGTTCCTTCGTGTAGTGCCGGCTGCCCTTGAACATCAGGTGTTCCAGCAGGTGGGTGCCGCCGGTGGTGCCGGTGGCCTCGTTGCGAGAGCCTACCCGGTACAACACCTGGAAACTGACCACCGGCGCGGCAGGGTCGGGCAGGGCGAGCACGGTGAGGCCGTTGGCGTCCAGACGGTATTCGTCGATACCGCCCAGGGAGCGCACATAGGCAAAACCCGGCACATCGACGGGTTGGGCCATCGCTGTGCCTGCGATCAGCAGACACAGCGAGAGCCCGGGGCATATCGAACGTCGTAATGACATGGAACGTCCTTTTCTTTGGACAGGATGATCGTGGAAGATTAGGCGATGGCCTCAGTGGTCAGCGACGACGGGGGCGCACCCGTGCGACCGTGCGCACGGTGGAGCGTCGATCAGTAAACCTGACGTGCCTCCTGTGTGGCGAACGCGATACTTCTATCGTTGTCGGGTATGACATCGGTCGATGGTGCGTTGGAGTGGCGCCACTACTGCGATGTGCCCGTTTTCGACAGTGTTTTGACTGGCCGTCGACGCATAGCGACAGAGGGCGCGACCTCCATTGAGCGTGCAGATTACCTGAAAGCGATTGTCGGGCCTCAGCTTCTTCGGCTGACCATCGTCCTTGGATTTTCCGGCAGCCAATGGGATCAGCAGATCGCTCGAGGCTGGAGCATTATCGGAAGGGGGAGCCTCGCCGCTAGTGTTTCGTCCTGACGCGATCACTGCGCCGGAAAGGTGAATCCGCTTGTCGGACTCAAAGAGGTTTGGGGGCCAACGGTCCGCGTTGACCTGAGTGGCACGTGGTCGTGCGGATTCCACGGTCATGGAAGTGCTGGTAGCCTCGGCGTTCATCGAGGTCGGTACTGCGGCCAACAGCGCAAGTCGGCGCGCGAATACGCGCAAGGTGGCGACCTTCATGCGGTATCCAGTTCCAGGGTAAAGGGCTTTCGTGAATCGAGGGCCATCGATGTTTCCGTACGAGCCGACGTCGTGACATCGAAGGCCACGTTGCACCGGGCGAACTGTCGACGTCAAACACTTCACGGCACTGCTTGCGTGGATCCCGCTTATACGATGAACGTCGAGGTTCCCTGAGGCCGCAACAGTGAATCGCGACGTCTCACCCCAGCGCGTGGAGCAATGCGCCGGCTTCAGGACGAGTCATGAGCGATGCTACGTTGCTCGCGATCATCGTGGAATGAGACGAGTTCGAATCTTCGTGGCATAACGAAAGTATCGGTCGGCAGGACCATTGCGTGACGGGCGCGAACGGAGAGGCGGTTGCGCGGCGATCGTTACCGGCGCGCGCATTGCCGTTCCTTTCGGGCGGGCGACGCGGGCGCGATGCTTCTGCTCGTCGGCGACTTGATCGGCCAGCGGTTGCCGCACAATCGCAAATTTCCGAGGGGCTACTGTTCCGAAGCAGGTGAGGGGGAACCGTCAGCCGATATAAACCAATTGCGGGGCGGGACACGCTGCTGGACTTGGCTCACGCGATCGATCACTTTCTGGCAGGAGTTTTCCAGGTGGAGCCGCAGTGCTTTCTGCGCTTGAGCTGTTTGCCCCGGCGCCAGTACATCGTAAGCACTCGATCAGCACCGTAGCGTAGGTCGACGACGACGGGGAGCCGCGATGCTATCGGATGGGCACGACGTGAGCAGTAGACGGC
>NZ_JBNCAB010000156.1:0-6710 GCF_049805555.1 Burkholderia sp. DN3021
TCATCACGGTCTGAGTGCATGTGTCCACGCGGACACTTAGCTTCTGACCTTCTGCCTACCATTGGTAGGGCGTCGTTTATTGACGGCTTACTGCGTATCTGCTGCACGTGCTGACCGAGTTGCCACAGCGTGCGACTGACGTCGACATCAGCGACCTGCTGCCGTTCAACTATGCGAAGCGGCAAGCCGAGGCCAGCGTGAGTTGACGCAGCAAGCGCGCCCCGAGAATCGTGCCGGGGCGCTCTACCGAGACCCATTCGCAGACATCGCCGGCCGATCTCGGTCGTCGCGATGCGGATATGCTCGGCCGTCAGTTGCAAACGATTCTCCATTCGGTGTGCTAAATCTACCGCTTACTAATCTACGGCTGTAGTACTAAGGATAATCAGCGTACCACGGACTTGGCATACCGGATGGGAACATCCACGCGCGCTTGAGGCAGAACCTTCTTCAACTGCGTGCGCGCGCTCACGGCTGCCTGGAATGAGGCGAAGTAGAGCGTGCTAATGCTCATATGATCGTAGTACTGTGCCGACACCGGCGTAGGTGACAGCCCAGCCACAGCCTGCTTCACGCGATCGACCGAAACCTGTGAGACGACCACGTTGTTGCGGCTTTCGCCCACCACGCCGTTCTCGTTGATGACTTGCGTCACCGCGCTGGAGGACACGCCCTTAGTCTTGGGTCGAGTGCCAGTGGAGAGCACCTTGAACGAGCGCATTTCGAGCGCTACCGTAGGCGCATCAGCGTGGTGCTTTAACTCTTGTGCCGAAAGCTGCTTGCCAACCACAAGCTCAGGCGAGTCGGCCTGGCACACGCCAGCAATTGACACGAGCATCACTAGCGCAACGGTCTTAAAAACAGATGAATTGATCATGTTGAAAAGTCTCCGAAGGCTTACTGGGCGGCGATCACGCGATATTCTACGGCGAGGGGCGTCGTCAGGGTCACAGTTTGCGTGCTACCTTGCGGCTGATACTCGGTACAAGCATTAGTCGGCACGCCGCTCACGGCATAGACCTCCCACGTGCCGGCGGCATTCTCGCCGTAAAATGCGTAGCTGCCCAGACCGTAGTTGCTGACACTGCTGACTCCGTTACCATAGTAGCCGTTATACGGCAGGGACAAGGCCGATATCGTGCCCGACGGCGATTTCACGAAGAAGCCGACGCTGCCTATGCACACCGAACCCGACACACGCAGTTGCAGCGCATCTACCTTGTCGACGCCCGTCACGTTGAACTGACCGAGCTTTTGTACCGAGCCATAATTGAGTTGGTTGACGTTGCCAAAGGCGCTCGTGAAGTTGGGGATATTGAGCGCAGGTGGCTTGTAGGTGGTGGTGCTCTTGGCCATCTTGACCGCAGCGGCTGCGTCGACAAGGCCAAAGCCGTACCACGTCGAGTAAGCGTTGCCGGCCCCGTTGGTCTGCCAGCCGTAGTCCAGGCGCGCCGTGGTGGCGCCATCGGTGAGCGCAGTACTTGTGTCGGTTGTCGCGCTCCCAGTGGTGAGGTCAATCCTGACGTTGCGCTCGTCGCGACTACCGTAGTTGGGATCGATACTGCGCGCAGTGACGCGCAGTATCTCGCGCACGTCGCGCCAGGTCAGATTGGGGTTGGCTGTCAGCATGAGGGCCACCACGCCGGTCACCGTGGGCGTGGCCGCCGACGTGCCGTTCATGCTGGAGTAGTTACAGTTGGGATTTTCTTTGAGGTTGATGGGCGTATTCGCGATAGCAAAATCGTACCCATCGTCAGGGTTGACCCGGCTATAGCCGCGGCTGCAACCGCTCAGGTCCGTTGAAAAGATCTTCGGGCCGGTGCCCACCTCACCGTACCCGCCCCCATCGGCCAATTCACCGCCCAGGCCCGTGATCCAGTTAACTGCGCCAGCGTCGGAATAGCTTGCCCTGACGCCCATGGCATTGGCCGCACCGACCACAATCACACCGGGTTCAAGCGCCTCGACGTCGTTGGCCGGGTTCTCGCAACTGATCATGCCGGGGCGCCCCACGGTAGGACAGGTACGGGGTGGAATGTTTGGGCCGTCGCTGATCTGCTCATACTCGTTACCTGAGGCCTTCAGCATGATCAGACCGCGTCCCTTGCGCAGGTTCGGGAACGCACGCACGGCGGCCTGTGTGGAAGTTGCGGTGTCGTACTCCGGGGGCGCGAGCGGGTTGGCGCCATACGATGCATTGATGACGTGCGCACCCTTCGACCAATCGGCGCCGCCATAGGCCTCATTGTTGTCCGCATTAGCCGCGCCGGTGTAACGCGCACCGCCCAGCGTCACGCGCGGCGCGATGCCCATGACCCCCTTGCCGTTTTGAGCCGCCGCAATGATGCCGGCGACATTGGTACCGTGCGCGGTATCGATGTTGGCCGCTGTGTCGGGGGGCGTCGGATCAGTCGAGCCATCGTAAAAATTGTACGTCATGGACGCATTGACGTTGGGGGCCAGGTCTTCGTGCCTCACCTCGAGACCATCGTCGAGTACCAACACGTTCACGCCTTGGCCTTTGATGCCGGCAGCATGCACGCTTTCCACATTGATGTCAGTCGTGCCATTGGCAACCAGGCCAAACGCTGCAAAAAAGCTAGTGGCCTGCTTAAGCGCCCATTGATAGGTGTACAGTGCCTCTGTGCTGCCGGTCTGACATGCGTACTTGGGGTCAATACCGGTCTCGGCGCAGCCCGATGGGGTTGTGCCACCACCGCCGCCACCGCTACCACTACCACCGCTACCACTACCTGTACTGGCGTCCGTGCTTGGCGCATCCACACCGCCGCAGGCACTCAGCGCCGCCGCGGCAAGGAGCGTCAAAATTAGCATCTTTCTCGTCATGATATTCACATGCCTCCGCAGGCTATTGCATCCGTCAGCTTCGATTCCGCCAATTTTCTGTCGAACATAATTTTTGGATTCCATACCATTGGTGTGTCAAACGATTCGATTACTTTGATGAAATTGTCACCCAGCACATTGATTACACGTTGCCTGAAGCAGCTCACGTTCATCGGAATAAAAGATGATACAGGCTCTGACTGATTCTTCTTGGACCATGTCACAGCGGACACCTCAAAAGTCCCCGCCTCCAATAAGCTAAAGCAAATTAAAGTGGGAGATTGAAAGTCCCTCAACCTCCAATCGCCCACATCATCTCCGCGAATTACGAGATTTAAGTGAGGCCGATGAATAAAGCCTGATATTCAGCCCTGGCGCGCCTTAGTCATCTACGTAATTTGTCGCTTCATCGTGCCGTACCTCACCATTGATACAGCCCACCAATCTGGGCACCAATCCCGCCTCCGCCAGTTGATCCGCCGACGCCTATCCGAACCTTCACATTTTCGGTCAAGCGTCCGACCAGGCTGCCGGCAATCCCCTGATAGCCGCGATACGTAGACATGCTCAGGCCAACGCCAAACGATTTGTTATTGTCCATGGCAGGCATTCCGGACATAGCCATTGCTGCAGCAATGCCAGAATACGCGTTTCTAGAGAGATCGTTAATCGATTTATTGGTCGCGTTGATACGTTGATCGGTATAATTATTCGCTTGGCTCACCCCGGATGAGACCGCCTGACGCACCTGCTGGACAGTCGTCGCATCGGTCGGATTCACGCCTTCAGCGATATTGGTCAGGCGTCGCTCGTTGCCCGGCGTGCCGAACGACGCCGTGTTCGGGTCAGTTGCCACCGAGCCAGCACCAATTGCCACCGAGTTGGTACCCGTCGCGGTCGCGTCCTTGCCCAGTGCCACGCTCCGATCGCCAGATGCAACGGCACCGCCTCCGCCCGCTATGGCACCCTGACCGCTCGCTTGCGACGGCTTCGCGTTCGGATCGTTGACCTTGTAGTAGTTCGTGTTGCCGGAGTTCACGTTGTTCAGCGTCGTTGACAGATTCGACACGCTCGTCGACAGTGACGCGACGTTGCTGTTCGTCGTGCTCAGCCCCGTTGACAGCGAACCGACGTTGCTGTTTGTGGCGTTAAGACTCGTCGACAGCGAACCAAGGCCAGTCGACAGCGACGCAACGTTGCTGTTCGTCGTGCTCAGCCCAGTCGACAGCGAGCCCAGTCCCGTCGAAGTCGACGTCGACAACGAGGACAACTGACCGAAGTTGACCGCGTCGGTGGGAGCCGTGCCGGCTGCAACGTTGGTCAGCCTGACAGGGGTCGTCGCACCGACGCCGCCGAGGGTCACCGAGTTACGCAACGGGTTATCATATTGAACGGCATTAGCAACACCCGTCGACAGCGACGCAATATTGCTATTTACCGTGCTCAGCCCCGTCGACAGCGAACCGACGTTGCTGTTCGTCGTGCTCAACCCCGTCGACAACGAGCTAATCCCCGTTGACGTCGACGTCGACAGCGTATTGATTGCAGTCACCGCTGCATTGAGCTGCGAGCCATTGATCGCGTCCGTACTCGTGGACGTCACTCGTCCTGCCCCGACGTTCGTGATCTGCCGCGTCGTCGGCACTTGGATTGGGCCGGTGGTCGTATTTACGACTCCGGATGGGCTACCAACACTTACCACCGCACCTGGTGTGGTGCCAGCAAAGCTATAGGTCTGGCCGCCGATCGTCGCGCTCGCGGTCGGATTCGGCGCGGCCGTGACCGCCCCCGCCCCCAACGCGACGCTAGAGCCATTTGACGCTGTTGAAAAGACACCCAAGGCTGTACTACCCCCGCCGGACGCTAGCGCTGCTGGTCCAATCGCCGTAGCCCCAGCTGCGCTAGCCGTGGCCCCCTTTCCTATCGCAACACTTACCGAGCCTGGCGGTACGGTAGCAACCGCATAACATCCTATGGCGACCGACCCGTCACCACTTGCACTGTTGGAAACTTCAGCGCCTCGGCCGGTTGGAAATTGAAAATCCGTAGGGCAAGTGGTCCCGCCACTAATGGCGATATTTCCAGGCACCCCAGCACTCCCGCCGCTACCACCGGTAAACTGCGCGTACGCCTGCGAAGCCAACCCCAGCGCCAGGGTGCCCCCAATCGCCGCGACTGCGATTGCTCGCATCGGCACACCGGACTGACGCGTCACCGCCCCCAGATGCCGGGTTTGCGCCGCACCTATTTCACCCGTCACCCCTGTTTGGCCCTTGCCCTGCGAGCAGTCCAATTCTGAAGCCGCTACAAACACACACTGCGCCTTATTCCAAATCGTTCGATAGATCTTATTCATATAAACACCAAATTAAATTAACAATTAGCAATCCGTAATACTAAATTTGTCAAAAAACATTCATATGCCACCTCATTCTTTTAAATATTGCTAACCGGCGTGTCGCTCACATCTCCGGACACAGCAAGGTTTGTGACGTCGCATTCCGGGCCGAAATCCAATGCGTCAATCACACCACATCGACAAAAAGGCCTACCGTCCATGGCCGCCGGCTAAGGTGCGCGACTGACGTCAGCCCCTCCACCCAGCCGCGGCCCATCCACCTTGACCGATTGCTCACGACCAGCGTATTAGAATTGTCGATCGAGCAGCACTTTCGGATTCTGCGGCATCCCTTTCCACACCATCGGCGTATCAAGCAATTCGATTTTCTTAATGAGCTTATCGCCCGGCACATTGATTGCCCACTGCCTAAAGCTGTTCGCCATCACCGGATTAGAAGCCGATGCAGGTTCCGGATCTTCCGCCTTGAACCAATCTCGAAACCCGTCCTTTAACACACGAAGCACTTGCGACCCATCGCTGTACGTCACGCGCAGCGTGAAATCGCATCCGCTCGCCACGCAATACCATGGATAGGTCCCCGTATTTGCCGTAATTGCCTGTAGATCCACGGCATTCGACGGATCGAAGGTTCGGATTAAGTTGCCGGTATATTGCTTGGGCTCGTAGATGTACGACGCGCCTGAGGAATTCGCACGACTGAATGCGATGACGATCGAGCTCACCTTCGTGTCGCGCACCACGGGAAGATTGTGGTTAATGCCATACAACCCCTTGTCGTCTGTCACCGGCGTATAAGGAACACGACGTTGGGTGACGGCATCCCACTTGCTGTACCCGGTCGCTGACGAGGCATCTGTCAGGATTCGCCCCTCCATCCACGACTGTATGCGCGCGACGCTGAAATCCGAAAACATCGTGAATTTATAGCCAGGCGATTGATCCCCCTCCCCCCCTTGCATCGGATCCTGCTTAAAACATCGGCGCTGCGCGTCGAGCTGATGGTCGGCACTACATCCAGCGAAGTGCGATGCGCTCGACGGAACCAGAACGTCAAGGAATTCGCGTCGGATTTGATCGTATCCCCACGCACTGCCTTCAACGCTCCCACCAATATAGGGATACGTACCCGACGTATATGCGTCAGCGGCATGCGGCAGGCCAAACGCATGACCCTGCTCGTGGATGAATACGCCGGAATAGCCATGGTCGCCCACCCCCGCGTTGCCCCCGCCCAAGCCTCCGCCGACATCGGCAACGGCACCGGCGGAATTCAACGCAATGATCGGCGCGTAGTACTGGTTGTTGGTGTCGCCTTCACCATTCGCGATGCGCATTGCCTGGATCATCGACAATACTGCGGACATCGTGCCGTATCCGTCCTTCTGTTGATCCATGGACGTGATGCCATATGCGGGCTGTGGCGTACCCGAGGCATCCTGCCTCGGACCAACGACCAAATACGGCAACGTGAAGTATCCTGCCGCATGCGTATAGATGTTGA
>NZ_JBNCAB010000157.1:0-6445 GCF_049805555.1 Burkholderia sp. DN3021
CTCGCCGCACTGGTGGTCGCCGCGTGCGCGACGCTCGTGCTGCATCGCGACGGCCTGTGGAGCCGCGAGCTCGCCTCGCTCAGCCCCGTGCCGGCGCGCGCGCAGGCGCTCGACGCGCGGCTGCGCGCCGATGTCGGCGCGCCCGACGTGCGCTACCTCGTCGTGATTTCCGCGCCGACCGAGCAGGCCGCGCTCGAAGGCGCCGAAAAGGTCGCCGCGCAACTGCAGCCGCTCGTCGACCAGCGCGCGCTCGCGGGTTTCGAAAGCCCCGCGCGCTACCTGCCGAGCGACGCCGCGCAGCGCGCGCGCCAGGCGAGCCTGCCCGATGCGGACGTGCTCGCCGCGCGGATGCGCGACGCCGTCGCAAACCAGCCGATCGCGGTGAAGCCCGACCTGTTCGCGCCGTTCATCGCCGATGTCGAAGCCGCGCGCCACGCGCCGCTGCTGACGCGCACTGACTTGCGCGGCACGTCGATGGCGCTCGCGGTCGATGCGCTGCTGACCGAACGCGACGGCCGCTGGAGCGCGATGCTGCCGCTGCGCGCGCCGGACGCCGCACGCGCGGCGCAATCGACGCAAGGGTTCGACGCAACGCCGATACGCACGGCCGTCGCGCAAGCAGGCGTGCCCGATGCACTGTTCGTCGACATGAAAGCCGAAGCCGATCGCCTGTACGTGAGCTACGTGCACGAGGACATCCGGCTGTCGCTCGCGGGTTTCGCGGCGATCGCCGTGCTGCTGCTGATCGCGCTGCGCTCGCCGCGCCGTGCCGTGCGCGCGCTCGCGCCGCTCGTCGCGGCCGTGCTGGTCGTGACGGCCGGCTTCGCGCTCGCCGGCGTGCAACTGACGATCCTGCACCTCGTCGGCATGCTGCTGATCGTCGCGGTCGGCTCGAACTACGCGCTGTTCTTCTGCAAGCGCGACGACGCGCAGCCCGTCACGCCGTACACGCTCGTGTCGCTGCTGGTCGCGAACCTCGCGACGGTCGCCGGCTTCGGGCTGCTGGCGCTGTCGCGCGTACCGCTGCTCGAAACCTTCGGGCTGACCGTCGGCCCCGGCGCGATGCTCGCGCTCGCGTTCGCGGCGATACTCGCGCCACGCGCCGCGGCGGCCGGCGATCGTCGTCAACGGAGCCCCACATGAACGCACCGTCGTCCGTTCCGCCTCGACAGCCCGGCCAATCCGGCGCGCGCCGCTGGAAGCCGACGCCGCTGATCACGGGCACGGCCGCGCTGCACGCGGGCGCGGCCGCCGCTGTCGCCGTGCAGCCGGCCGCGTGGCCGTGGGCCGTCGGCGGCGTGGTCGCGTCGCATCTCGCGCTGACGGCAGCCGGCCTTTGGCCGCGCAGCACGCTGCTCGGCCCGAACTGGACGCGCCTGCCGGCCGGCGCCGGCCGCCGGATCGCGCTGACGATCGACGACGGCCCGGACCCGGACGTCACGCCGCGCGTGCTCGACCTGCTCGACCGTTACGACGCGCGCGCGACGTTCTTCTGCATCGGCGATCTGGCGCGCCGTCATCCGCAGTGGATCGAAACGATCGTCGCGCGCGGTCACGCGGTCGAGAACCACAGCCAGCGGCACCGGCACACGTTCTCGCTGTCGGGGCCCGCCGCGCTGCGGCGCGAGATCGCGGCAGCGCAGCAGACACTGACCGAGATCGCCGGCACGCGCCCGCTGTTCTTCCGCGCGCCGGCCGGCCTGCGCAATCCGTTTCTCGAACCGGTGCTGTGCGAACTCGGCCTGCAGCTTGCGAGCTGGACGCGGCGCGGCTTCGACACGCGCGCGCACGACGCCACGACCGTCACGCGGCGCCTGCTGAACGGCCTCGCACCGCGCGACATCCTGCTCGTGCACGACGGTCACGCGGCACGCGACGCGCGCGGCGAACCGGTCGTGCTCGACGTACTGCAAGCGGTGCTGCGCGCAGCCGCCGATGCGCAACTGCACTGGACCACGCTGCGCGCGGCGCTCGCGCCCGAACCGCCCGGCCAGCCGGGCGTTCCGGCACCCCCGTTTGATAAAATCTGAACTCGAACGGCGCGCCTGCCAGCCTTGCTGCGGCGCCCGTTCCGGCCCCCGGATGCGACCCTCGTGAAACCTCTCCTGCTCTCGCACTTCACCGCCACCAGCTGCATCGGCCGCGGCCTCGATGCGACCCTCGACGCACTGCGCGACGCCCGCGGCGGGCTCGCACCATGCGACTTCGAGCGTGCGGATCTCGACACGTGGATCGGCGCGGTGGACGGCGTCGACGAGCAACCCGTGCGCGCGGATCTCGCCGACTTCGAGTGCCGCAACAACCGCCTCGCGCAACTCGCCCTCACGCAGGACGGCTTCGACGCACGCGTCGCGGCGGCCGTCGCTCGCCACGGCGCGGCGCGCGTCGGCGTGTTCATCGGCACGAGCACGGCCGGCATCCTCGAGACCGAACGCGCGTACCGGCATCGAGATCCGGCGAGCGGCGCGCTGCCCGCCGATTTTCGTTATGCGCACACGCACAACCCGTATTCGCCGGCCGCGTTCGTGCGAGCGTATTTCGCGCTGCGCGGGCCGGCAATGGCGATCTCGTCCGCGTGCTCGTCCGGCGCGAAGGTGTTCGGCTCCGCGCGCCGCATGATCGAGGCCGGGTTGATCGACGCGGCCGTCGTCGGCGGCGTCGATTCGCTGTGCCTGACGACACTGTACGGCTTCAACTCGCTCGAACTGCTGTCGCGCCTACCGTGCCGGCCGTTCGACGTTGCGCGCGACGGCATCTCGATCGGCGAGGCCGCGGCATTCGCGCTCGTCGAACGCGTGCCCGAACCGCCCGCCGCGCTCGACGGCCACGCGATCCTGCTGCTCGGCATCGGCGAATCGAGCGATGCGCACCACATGTCGTCGCCGCATCCGGACGGGCTCGGCGCGCGCGTCGCGATAAAGCAGGCACTCGCGTCCGCCGGCCTCGACGCGAACGACATCGATTACGTGAACCTGCACGGCACCGCAACGCCGAGCAACGATGCGGCCGAAAGCCGCGCGGTCGGCGCGCTGCTCGCGCGCACGCCGTGCAGCTCGACGAAGGGCGCGACCGGCCACACGCTCGGCGCGGCCGGCGCGCTCGAAGCGGTCGTCGCCGCGCTCGCGCTGCGCGAGCAGTTCGTGCCGGCCGGCGTCAACACGACGCAACCCGACCCGGCGCTCGCCGCCGACTACGTGCTCGCGAGCCGCGAGATGCGCGTGCGCACCGTGCTCTCCAATTCGTTCGGCTTCGGCGGCACGAATTGCAGCCTGATCCTCGGCCGCGCCGGCCACGTACGCCGTTGAGGCCCGACATGACGCTCACCGCCTTCATCGAAAGCATCGGCCTCGTCGGGCCGGGCTTGAACGACTGGCCGCACGCGGCCGACGTGCTCGCGGGCCGCGCGGCCTATGCGGGCGCGCGCACCGTGCTGCCGCCGCCGGCCGGCCTGCCGTCGGCCGAGCGGCGCCGCACGGGCCCCGTCGTGCGCGTCGCGCTCGCAGTCGGCCACGAAGCGGTCGCCGCGAGCGGACGCGATGCAGCCACGCTCGCTACCGTGTTCAGCGCGTCCGGCGGCGACGGCCAGAACTGCCATGCGATCTGCGAAACCCTCGCCGGTGACGATCGCCAGCTGTCACCGACGCGTTTCCACAACTCCGTGCACAACGCGCCGGCCGGCTACTGGAGCATCGCGACCCGCGCGATGGCGACGTCGAACGTGCTATGCGCGCACGACGGCAGCTTTGCCGCGGGCCTGCTCGAGAGCCTGTGCCAGGTCGCGGTCGATCGCTTGCCGACCCTGCTGATCGCGTACGACACCGACTATCCGGAACCGCTGCGCACGGTGCGGCCGATCGACGACGCATTCGGCGTCGCGCTCGTGTTCGCGCCGGAAGCGAGCGAGCGCGCGCTCGCCCGCATCGACGTGAAGCTCACCGACGCGCCTGCCACGACGCTCGCAAATGCCGAGCTCGACGCACTGCGCACCGGCAATCCGGCCGCGCGCGTGCTGCCGCTGCTCGATGCGCTGGCTGCACGGCGTTCGACACGCGTCGTGCTCGACTACCTTGCCGATACGCGCGTGCAGGTCGACGTCACGATGCCGGCTGCCTTCGCGGAGCGCGCGTGATGGCCGCGACGATCGCGTCGACGCCGCCGCTCGACCACGCGTGGATCGCCGCGCATATTCCGCACGGCGGCACGATGTGCGTGCTCGATACGGTCGATGCGTGGGACGCCGAACGCATCCGTTGCACGGCGACGAGCCACCGCGATCCGCACAACCCGCTGCGCTCGCACGGCCGGCTCGCGTCGGTCTGCGGCATCGAATACGCGGCGCAGGCGATGGCCGTGCACGGCGCGCTGCTCGGTATGCAAGAAGAACGTCCGCGCGCCGGCTATCTGGCGAGCGTGCGCAATGTCGACGCGTTCGTCGACCGGCTCGACATGTTCGACCTGCCGCTCACCGTCGACGCGGAACGCATGAGCGGCGACGGCCGCTCGGTGCTGTACGGCTTCGCGCTGCGCTGCGGCGATCGCGTGCTGCTGACCGGCCGCGCCGCGGTGATGCTCGACGCATCGGCGGCCGGCACGTTTGCGCCGCCGCCCGCCGGCAATTCGAATCCTCGATGAAGAGACTTATACAAGGAAACCAGGTCGTGAAAGTTCGTCAGTTCATTGGCACCGCACTCGTTCTGGCGCTGATCAGCCCGATCGCGCATGCGGACATGTCGGAAGTGAAGCAGGACATCAAGCGCGATTCGAAGGAAGCCGCGCACAAGACGGGCGAAGCTGCGCGCAGCTTCGGCCACGCAACCGCCAGCGCCGCGAAGGCGGTCGGGCACGGAGTCGCACACGCGTCGCGCGAAGGCTGGGATGCCACCAAGCGCACGACGAAGCGGATCTTCCACAAGAACGACTCGGGCGAGTCGGGTGGAAAGAGCGAAAAGAGCGATTGAGCACGCGCATCGCGCGCATCACCGACTGCATGCGCGCGATGCGTGACCGTCCGTCGATCGCGACGCCGCGCTACCACGGCGTCGCGGCCGTCATCGCGCGCCGCGCATGCGGCGTGCCGGCCTCGCGGGCCTGCGCGCGAAGCACTTGCCGTACGCGACGAACCAGCAATCGCGATGATCGAAGTTCCGCAGCAGCCGCGCGCGGCGCCGCTCGAGCCAGTAGAGCAAGACCGCCATCGTCAGCGCGACGGCCAGTGCCGAGCCGCCGATGGCGAGTCCCATCCAGGTTTCACCCATGCCCTTCTCCGGAATGCGAGGCCGAAGCGGCGCGCCTGCCGCCGCTCCGGCACTGGATATAGCGGAACGCGGCCCGAAACGCGTGCGAACGCGGCCCGGGCCGCCGCGCGTCAGTGCATGTGCTGGCCGCCGTTGATCGCGATGTTGGAGCCCGTCACGAAACCGGCCTCCTCCGAGCACAGGTAAGCGACCAGCGCCGCGACTTCCTCGGGCTTGCCGAGCCGGCCCGCCGGAATCTGCGGGAGGATCTTCGTGTCGAGAATGTCCTGCGGGATCGCCGTGACCATCTTCGTCGCGAGGTAGCCCGGCGACACCGTGTTCACCGTCACGCCCTTGCGCGCGACCTCGAGCGCCAGCGATTTGGTGAACCCGTGCATGCCGGCCTTCGCGGCCGCATAGTTGGTCTGGCCGACCGAGCCCTTCGAGCCGTTCACCGACGAGATGTTGACGATGCGACCCCAGCCGCGCTCGACCATGCCTTCGCAGACGGGCTTCGTCATGTTGAACACGGAATCGAGGTTCGTGCGGATCACGGCATCCCAGTTCACCTTGTCGAGCTTGCGCAGCGTCATGTCGCGCGTGATGCCCGCATTGTTCACGAGAATGTCGACCGGGCCGACGTCCCGCACGATCGCCTCGATGCATTGCTGGCACGAATCGTAATCGGCCACGTCCACCGGGTATGCATGGAACTCGCGGCCGGCCGCGTGCATCTCGGTCAGCCAGCGGTCGGCGCCGGTGTTGTTCGGCGAATACGTGACGACTACCCGGTGGCCCGCGTCGTTCAACCTGATGCTGACCGCTTCGCCGAGACCGCCCATCCCACCTGTCACAACTGCAATTCGCTTAGTCATCCTATAAATTACCGACAAAAAAGTAATCGATGAATGCGGGGCGACGGCATCGCACATGCTGCCGCCCCACCGCTTCGATGCGCAGCCGCCCGCGTCGCGGGCACGGCACGCACCGGAACATCGCGCTTGTTGTTGGCTGCTTGTCGTGCGCGACAACCGCTTCGCCCGCCTGCGGCGCCGGCCGGCGCCGCCAGCGGGTCGTGTCTTCAGACCCGGCTCAGACGCGCTCGACCGCGAGCGCGACACCCATCCCGCCGCCGATGCACAGCGACGCCAGCCCGCGCTTCGCATCGCGCTTGGCCATCTCGTGCAGCAGCGTCACCAGGATCCGGCAGC
>NZ_JBNCAB010000158.1:0-5934 GCF_049805555.1 Burkholderia sp. DN3021
GATCCCCGTGACTTACACGGATACCACCACGCCATCACCATCATGCCTCACGCGCGCGCGAATGGGGGACTGGCCCAGCTGAGTCGCTTACGCCGCGCAATCCCCCTTCCGAACAAAGCCGAGGCGGTGTATGAGAGGCGCTATCGGTGGCTGGAGAAAGGCATGGCGAGTCTGCCGGACGGCCCGCGTAGTGGTGCGCCATCGAAACTGTCGCCGGAGCAGCTCGAGCAGTTGAAGGTATGGGCGTCGGAAGAAGCGCTGACGGCACCGGCGCTGTTAGCCCGACTCGAAGAACAGTTCGGCGTGCGGGTGCATCGCAATACGCTGACTGGGGCGCTCAGGCGAGCAGGTTTGGTGTGGAAGCGCACCCGGCATAGTTTAAAAAAAACGCAACGAACAGCGGTTCCGACAAGCCCAGGCTGACATCGGGGAGCTGGTCCAGCAAGCCCAGCGTGGCGAAATCGAAATCGCTTACGTCGACGAAGTTGGCTTCGCGCAGGCACAACCGAATCGAAGCGCCTGGACGCCAGTCGGTGAGCGACACATGATCGAAGCGCGACGCGGCAAACGTCTGAACGTGGTCGGTGCGTTGCTGTCCTCGGGCGGGCTATTTGCGGTGAAATTGTGGGAAACGATGACCGCGATGCTGTTTGCCGGGTTCCTCGGTCTGTTGGCCGAACACGTCGGGAAGCCACTAATCGTGATTCTCGACAATGCTTCGGTCCACACGGCCAAAGCACTGCGGCCATATCTCCAGTTGTTGCAGGAGCAAGGCTTGACGCTGTACTTCTTGCCGCCCTACAGCCCGGAGCTCAATCGCATCGAGAAACTGTGGCACAAGATGAAATATGAGTGGCTGGCCTTCAAGGCACGTGACATCCAAACCCTTGAACAAGACGTCAATACGATCCTTCAGGGATTCGGATCAAATTATAGATTTACTTTCTGTTGAGGGCTTACTCCATCGCCTCGTCAATGAATCAGCCTCGGCATTTTTCGGAGAGAGTCACAATGTTGCGCACTAGATTTTTTGGGCAATACTCTTTTATGAAATATTTGCTTTCCTTGTCAATGACGAATTTTGTTGAATCGATATTTCTTTCGTCGCCAAATTTATCAAACAATTCAGCAATAAGTCGAACTGCCATTCCCCCTCGCGCGCCATCCCGGGAATTCTTAAAGTACTCGACAAATTTGCCGAGATTTATTGGATTTTTCCCATTTTGCGAGATCCAATCCGAAAGTCTTACTGACTTGGTTGCTCCGTCGCCAAGGTCAGATTGATACAAGAAGGATGATCTTTCCATGCTATCGTGAGCAGGAATGTCAACTACATACGCATGCCCAAGCAGCCCATCTATCACATGCAATACATATGATCGATCTCGATCCAAATTATCCAATCGATGGCATATCTCATCAATCGAAATGCATTGAGATTTATCAAACTTGTAGGAATATGATTCGTCATCAATAAACAACTTCATCACGAAATTCGCTGACGATCCGCAGATAGGCTCTTTAATTGAATGGGGGGGGTGAATTCCCAATTCGGTCAATTCAATTTCGCTAAGCCCAGATTGCTTGATGGAATTGTATGTTTCACTAACTCTTGCAAATATTTCCGAGGGGTTTCGTTCGAATATGGGGCCGTCGCTATCATCGCAAATCATCAGGTTGGCAGATAGATTTCTCGCGCCAAATTCGCAGAATTCACCGAGCAGACGAGAGGTATTCCCGGAGAAAGGGGAGGCTTCACCAAATGCTGGTTCCGAGCCGGACGTAACTGAAGGCTCAACGGATGGGCAAAACTCACTGACCCCAACGCTTGTGCTAGTTATCATGAAGAACTCCAAACCCCGATGGGCAGTTCAAACCACGTCGTTATACACATCTCGGCTCATGCGACTTCGCGACGAAGCGCGCGTAGCGTTTCGGCTGCTGTCATGACCTGCTGCAAGCCTTCCCAGATCGTCTTGGCGCCAGGCTCGCCATCGCCCTTGCGGGCAAGGAAGCCGCCCAATTGCGCCACCAAGCGCAGCACCTCGTTCAGCTTGGGTACGCCCTTGGGCATGCGCTTGCGAGTTATTGTCGAATCTGGTGTACGCGGCGGGAGGCGAGAGAAGGTGGTGGCGATTGATGGAGAATGTTGCTTTCCAAGGTAACAGCCCAACAATCGGAACCCCACCACCATGGCGAAACATACGCATGAAACGCACGGCGGTCAAGCAGCAGAAACGGACATCAAGGGCGCGCTCGGTCTGGACGACCTGATCCAGCAAGGCGCGCGGCAGATCATCCGGCAGGCGATCGAATCGGAGTTGGCGACAATGCTCGAGCAGTACGCGAACGTGAAGGCGATTGGCTTTGTTCGGAAGGGGGGATTGCGCGGCCGCGTGAGGTCGAGTAAAAAAGACGATGGATCTACCCGCCTGGTGAACATTCAGTGCCATACAAAGCCAGCCTGAAAGCCGGTGCGCCGCGCAAACGCCCGAACCCGACGTATCGGGTCGCAAACGCCCGCGCCTACAATCAGAGCCTGAAGCGGCGAGGCCAGCCCAGCCTCTACTGCCCGGACGGCGACCTGAAGGCGCTGTTCATCAACACTCAGCCGTATGTGCCGGGCGTGTCCCGTCAGCCGAAGTAAAGTTGTTCCGTTTTGCGAAGTAAAGTTGGAACTTGGACGATTTTTCAAGAATTTGCCCTGTACTGACGAAATTTTCTCTTTGAAAATCAATGATCTAAGTTAGCGTGGGAAGTAAAGTTAGACCTTTTTCGGGTGCGTTACGATCAGGAAAACTCGCGCCCACAGAACGCCTGATCGAACTGTCGCGCCCGTTTTACTTCATCACCATGCAGATAGGTCGACGTCGTCGAGATCGACGCATGGCGCAAGTTGTCGCGCACCATGATGAGTTCGGCCCCACGCGCGAGCGCGTGCGAGGTGTGCGTGTGCCGCATCCAGTGTGGGCTCGCGCGACGCAGCTTGTCCGCCGTAGCTGGCCGTTCGGTTTGAATCGCGTCGGCGACCAGCCGAAAGAACCGCCGCAGCACCCGGCCCAGTCGCGTCGTCTCGATGCTCTCGCCATCTTCCTCGAGGCTGGCCACGATCGGCGCCGTCGGGTTCCAGCGTGCAGGCGTGACCGACAACCCGCGCTGCACCAGATACTGGTCGAGCGCCGTCCTTGCCAGATGCGGCAGGGTGACTTTCCCTAGTTTGCCGCGCTTGCCAACGACGTGCAGCCAATGATCGCCATGTTCGTCGGTACGAATATCGCCGAGCGTCGCGCCGACCAGTTCGCTGGCGCGTAACCCGGTCGCGTAGCCAAAATCTAGCAGGAAGCGCAGCCGCTGCGCCGCGACCGGTGTCCAACCATACGACCACTCGAGCCCGTCGGCAACGATCCGGATCAGTTGCCACTCGCCTTCGGTAAAGCCACGGGTGACGTCGAGACCTGGTTTTGTGACGCCGCGTACTTTGATGCCCGCAAACGGATTGGCGAGGACGTAGCGCTGCTCGACCATCCAGCGGAACAGTGCCGACAGCACGGTCAACGCGTAGGCTGTCGAGCGGGGCGACAGCGGCCCGCTAAACGGACGCCACTCGACGCTGTGTCGCGGCCGTCCCGGCCCGACCCAGCGCTCGCGCGGTGTGGGCCGCCGCAGGAAGCCCCGGTAGGCAATCGCGTCGTCGGTCGTGAGCGATGACAGCGCTGCGCCACGTTCGACGATCGCCCAAAGGATTAGGCGTTCCGCCTCTTTGCGGTAGGCACGTTGCGTGGCGGCCGACTCGTGCAGCGACAACCACGACTGCACGGCCTCGTAATCGTTCGAGGCTTTCAACAGGCAGACGTGCTGGGGAGCACGAAACTGGCCGTGCGAACCGTCGACCTCGTGCGGCACGCGCAGATGTTCCCACGGCGTGATGGGTCCTGTCGGCGTCGCCGCCACCACCAATGCGCGGGCACGTTCCGTCAGCGCGGGGTGGGCGGCGAAGAACGCCTCTACGCGGCGTGCGCCTGCGGCACCGAGTCCCGCGATCGCCGTCCACCAGCGGCGCCGGCGCGGAATCCGCACGGTCAGCTCGGCCAGCGTGCGGATTCCGTGCGTCTGCAGGGCAGCCACCACGCTGAGCGGCAACCATTGATCAATGGCGTCGGTGACGTGCGGTTCCGGAACCGGCAGGTTGCGCAACGTCTCGATCGCGCGTGCGATGGTGTCCGCGGACGCGGCGGACCGCTCGCCGAATACCTTGATCAGATCGATCCGATGGCGGCTTGCCGCGTACGCGATCAGCACGCGCCGGATGCGGCCGAGCACGCCGCGCGCGCACCGAGCCCGGCGTACCACGCGCGCAGCGCAGCCAGTTCGGCGTCGTCGGGAAAGGGGACGGGTTCGGTCTCACGCGTTTTCATACTCGCCAGGTTAGAGAAATTCTGGTGGTCGACCGATAATAAATCTATCGGTCCAGTACTGGCATGCTGCCGACCTCTTGTTGGAAATCCCCTACTATGCGGCCGGAATCGGCGATCTGATCATCCCGCTCATGAAGAGCTAACCAGAGCACGCGCGTGGGCAAAAGCAAGGGAGAGACGACGTAGCACCCGCTTTCCCGCATACCGAACGCGATGGCGCACCAGGCATCCCAGGTTTGCCCAAGCGCATGAACAAAATAACGCAGTAGCCAATCTTCCCGATCGCCGACGCCGGCAGGTGGTAGATGAACAGGCATGAAGGCCAGCCATTCAAGCAAACCGAAGGGCGGATAGTGTTTTGGACAACCCTCGAGCGTTTGGACGCTGAACCGCCGCTCCCAGGAAAAGCGCCAGCCGAGCAAGGCGATCGACAGCGGCGACGCACTGCCGTCGAACCACAACAATCTGTGGTCAGGCGAACGGCGGCGGGAATCGGTCTCTGGCCAAACGAACCTGATCGAACGCGCCAGGCGGCGGATCCGATTTCGTCGTAGTTTCCTGTAGACGGCGGATAGCATGATGCATGTGGCGTCGACATGAGGCCATCGGGCTGACCAGGCACAACGCGCCGGCTGGCACCCCGAGGTGAGTAGGTTCCCCCGAATATCCAATGTAACGTCGGGTACCGGATCGATGAGCGGCAGCTCGGGCGGGCGACACAGATATCGGGGTAAATCGCCGATAAATGCGAGGCGACGGGGAATATCCGAGTGTGCCTGGATGGCTTCACCGGAAAGATACTGGCCCGCTGCATCGCGGATGTGTCGTCCGCCAGCGCTGAGCAGGCGCGCGTGCTGAAAGTAATAGTCATGCCATGCGTGCAAGGGGCGTCCCCTTGGAGCACGGGATAGGGAAAGGGAAATGCGCCAGCATTTCCGTTTACATATCTGTCGTGCCTCGGCTTCCAGCCGACTGCCCGACGCTAGATCACCTCTAGATCAAAATGAATCATTCTTGGATCATTTTTGGATAGCTTGCAGAACAGGGAGAATCACGGATTGATTGCTCTTGGTGCATCTATCGATCATTCGCGGCATACTGACGCTGTTTCCTCTCCTGCGAGCGCTCAAATGGACACCCCAATCGCCGCACAACGCGCACAGCGTCTCGATACTCTGTCGGCCGCATCCGCTGGCCGGTCGAAAACCGCCCAGCTTCGCGACGTGTTCGACAGCGTCGAGCGGGCTATTCGCGCGGGCGTCCGATATACGGCGATCATTCAAGACCTTGCTGCGACCGGCCTCGAATTTACCTATCAAACTTTCGCTTTGACCCTTAAAAGAATCCGACGCGAACGCGGTATCGTGGCTCGCCCTTTACAGGCGGCACACCCGGAAACTCGCCCGGTCGTCAGACGGGCGGAGGAAACGCCGAATCTGTCGCCGCGTACTGCTGACGCCGGGGCCGCTTTGGGCGCGGCGATGCCGGCTCCCGCCATACGCGAGCGCCGCCCGATTGC
>NZ_JBNCAB010000159.1:0-5762 GCF_049805555.1 Burkholderia sp. DN3021
CCGGGCTTTGCTGCGCATGCTCCTGCAGTGTGGCGGCCGGCGCAACGTGCGACGACGCGGTCTGCGATTGTACCGAGTCCTCGCGCAGTGGCCACGTTGGCTTCAGCGCGGGAGTGGGGCGGTTCGGATGCGGTTGCGTCGATTCGGCCAAAGGCAGGGGATGCCGCGGTACAACGCTCTGGGAATTTGGCGAAGTACGATGGCCCGGGTCGACCGGCGGAGACGCTGGCTGCGATGACAGTTGCGTTACGGTCGGCGTCGTTGGAACAGAGTCGACCCACGATGACGCCGAGGGCGATGTGGGGGAGGGCGATTGCTGTCCGAGTACCTTCATCTTTTCGGCTATCGCGCGCTTCAACACGTCCCCCAGGGTGCCGGCGTCCGAGCTGGGCGTGCT
Source organism: Burkholderia sp. DN3021 (assembly GCF_049805555.1). Classification (NCBI taxonomy): domain Bacteria; kingdom Pseudomonadati; phylum Pseudomonadota; class Betaproteobacteria; order Burkholderiales; family Burkholderiaceae; genus Burkholderia; species Burkholderia sp. DN3021. The sequence goes on from NZ_JBNCAB010000159.1 coordinate 398, forward strand.
TCGTGCGCGGGGCTGAGCAAGTTTCTTCAGTTGCACACCGTTTCTTATATCGGCGAGCAGATCCCCACGCGCATCATTTGACGTGGCTCGATTGACTTCCGAAGTCTCTGCCCCTCCTGCGACGAGCGCATTCGCTGGAAGTCGCGTCGATTCGGCCGGAGGCACGGGAAGCAGCGACGCAACGCCCGGGGAATTTGGCGCAGAAGGATGGCGCGGGGAGACCAGCGAAGGCTCCGGATGCGATGACGGTTGCGTTACGGTCGGCGTGGTTGGAACAGAGTCGACCCTCGATGACGCCGAGGGCGATACGGGGGAGGGCGGATCCGATTCGTATGCCGCGCGCCGTTTGCGCATCTCGGTCCCAATCGTTGTTTCCGTAGAGGGGGCGTCGGCCGAGCTAGGCGTGCTTCGTGCGCGGGGCTGAGCAGGTTTCAGTTGCACACCATTTCTTATATCGGCGAGCAGATCCCCACGCGCATCTTTTGACGTGGCTCGATTGACTTCCGAAGTTTCTGCCTCGCCTAAGGCGAATGCCTCCGCTGGAAATCCGAGCGTGAGCGGAGCGATCGACGAACACAATAGACGCGCGAAGCGCCGAGATTGGACAGTCGATGCGCGTTGCCCGGAGTCTTGTCGAGCATGAGGGGGAGGAAGATTTCGATGTTTCGTAGCGGGTTTCATAGTGAGAATGTATGGAATGAATAATGACCAGGTCAAAAAGCCTGCGCGGTACGCCTGAAGCTGTTCCAGCCGACGAGAGGTTGCCGGAATCAGTCGGCGATAGAACTGTTAGTTGTATGAATAACCTGGCGATACCACGAACCGATCGAACTTTTCGCTTGATCTGCTCGACGCTCACGAGCCGCACACATTCGTATTGCCGCAACGTGCCCGCGTGGCGCGGGCACGCCGACGCATCGGCATCGTCGAAGTTCGCGCTCACGCCGTTCCAGCAGCTGTTGCATACATGGGGATTGATCACTCGGTACAGCGTGTCGAACTCGCTGACCGGGTGCGTGAATCCGCTGATGAGCACGACGGGTGCGCCGGAAGCCCATGCGAGCCACGCGAGATCGCCGGGCACGCCTCATGCTGCAGCCACCGCGCGCGCTCGGTCCACGGTGTGCCGGGCGCAAGAGTGTGCGCGGCCTGCGCGAGCGCGCTGCTTTCGTCGGCAACCTCAGCGAACGTGTCGAACTGATGCCTGAAGACGCGCTTGCCGCCTGCGTCGATCTCGATGTCGATCGAGATCGCTGAGCAGGCGCTCGACCTGCCAGTAGCTGATGCCCGCGTACCACGCGCGCGTCGATTCCGGCGCGCGCGCGTATACGCGAAAGCGCTTGCCTTCGTCGGCCGCATCGGGCACGAGATAGTGCGTGCTGACGGGCCGCGTATCGGATCGGTGAGCAGCGCGACGGAGCGCGCGAGTCCTCGTTCGGGACGCAATCGACATGTCGATCACGACGCCATGCGCGCCGCCGGCAGCGATGCGCGCGCAATGAATCGGCGGCGTTTTGCGTTCGCGATACCGTCGCGTCGTGATTGGCGTGGTTGGCTCATTTGGTGGTTCCTCTTGGGCGAGCGCCAGGCGCGATCCCGGTGACGGGACGACCGCGATTCGCATCGCGATGCGTACACCGACAGAGCAGATTCGATAGCGGTGGCGCCGATCGCCCGGTAGATCAGTCAGCAGCGCGATTATTTCAAGCGGCCGGTATTGGGGCGTCGGGGAAACAACCGATATTGAGCGATTCGAGCGCGCCGCTTTGATCGATGTCGGAATGCGCACGAGCGTCGGAAAGCCGCGCGGGCGGAATCGGCCGAAGGCCGGAGCCACGGTGCGAGCTCGACCACCTTACGAGGCCAGGTTGATTGCCGCATAAGTTGCTGTACGTTAAAACGAGGCAGCGTCAACTTGCGAATGTAGGGCGGTACGATCGACGACTTGAACTTGATGCCCGAGCCCGAACGGTCGCGGACCTTTGGCACCTTGACCGGCACCGGGCCCACAGCGGTGACGATTTCGCGCTCTGGCAGGTAGCCGTTGCGCACGAGCGCCCGCCGTCCATCGATCGTCTTCACATTCGAATACTGCTCGAGCATTGCCGCCAGTTCCGCCTCGATTGCCTGCTGGATGATCCGCCGCGCCCCTTGCTGGATCAGATCGTCCAGGCCGGCCGTACCCTTGATGTTTGCTTCTGCCGTTTGACTGTCGCTCGTATCCTGCGTATGTTTCGCCATGGTGGTGGAGTTCGATTGAGGAAGTGTTACCGTGAGAAGCAACATTCTCCTTCAATCGCCACCGCCTTCTCCTGCCTCCTCCCTACGCCGCGTACACCACTTCCAACGATAGCTCAGAAATATCCGACCATCGTGCAATCGTGGCAGCGCGCATGGGAGCACGTCATACCGTTCTTCGTGTTTCCGCCGGAGATTCGAAGGGTTGTGTACACCACGAATGCCATTGAAAGTCTGAACATGCAACTGCGCAAGATCATCAAGACGCGTGGTCACTTCCCGAATGACGAGGCGGCGATCAAGCTGCTCTGGCTGGCGCTGCGCAACGTGCTGGCCAAGACCGTGCGGGCCGCCTTCGACTGGAAATCAGCGATGAACCAGTTTGCTATCCTGTTCGGCGAGCGATTTATGCAGGCGCGCGGATAACGCGCTGTTCAACCGCCTCGCCCACAAAAATGCGGACAGGTTGGCCAGCGTTTGCTGCTTCATCGTCGTTCGCCTTTCTCAGTCATGCACACCGATCTATGACGCATGAACTACAGGGACGGTGAACTTAATCAGCATTGCCCTTACTAAATAGACCCTAGGAAACCAGGAATCATTATGCCATTCGGAGTAGGAAATATTGGATTGCGCGGATTTTGTCCTGACCTCATGTCGACCACGCCGCCCACCTCACGAGCCGATAGCAACAGGCCGTCAACCGACATGCAGTCGCCGGCAATGGTCTACTCACCCGAGAAGCACGGCACGGTCCATGACTTCGAGAAAAGCGATGCCTATACACAGTTTCACCAGGAAATGAGCGCGACGCTCGCCCACCTGAATGAATTTGCGGCTGAACACGCCCCATACGATGCCAAAGACATAGAAACGCGCGTGGACACATTCAAGGAGCGCCTGTTCAACCTGGAGCGCAACTACTACTCGACCCAACGCGTGGCGTTCTATGGGGAAGGCAAACGCGTCTTCGACCTGCTGCACCGTTTGTTGCAGAATGACGACATCGACCTTCACCTGCGCACCAGCGCCGTGCGCAATGTAGCGGGCGAGCTTGGGGTCTGTGGACCGGGTATGATCACCAAGCTCATCACCGAAATCGATCGGCTCTGCAACACGAATTGCGGCTTGCTGGCGGCCTCCTGGCAGCTCAAACACGACATCATCGAACAGTGCATCTCCGACTATGTATGTAAGCACCGCATATATGGGCCAGGCAATGAGGTTCACGAAGTCTCGGCATTTATGAACTATGGAGCCGAACGACTGGGTATTTCCTCTCCGCCCGATCCCTTTGCCCCGCGGGATGTCGCACCTGAACAGCTGGAAGCGTGCATGAAGGTCGTGGAGGACTATGTGTCCCCAAGCCGCTTGGCGTTAGCGATGGCAGACCGCTATCAGCAGATCTACCTCGACCGGCTGAGTGAAGAGACGAAAATTGCACCTGATCAGCTGATCTGCGGCGTCGAATACGACGATGCCATCGTTAAAACGGCCAACCGACTTGCGCGCGAACTGGCGTCGACCTATGGCGCGGATACCGTCAAAGAAGGCAGCGCCAGCATCTTGGTATTCGACGACGCGGGCGGCAACGAGATCGTGCGCGTGCCGACCGACCCCACCCTGCTCGCGAGAGACATTTTGCGCGCACAACATGAAGCAGGACTCGTTGAAGCGGTCTACAAGGAAGGGGAACTTGTCTTGGACTGGAACGAGCCTGGCACCGGCCTCAAGGTCGAGATTCGGCACAACGATGAATCACTCGTCTGGACCACGGTGGGTGGCTTGGTCGAACCACTGACGGTTGCGCACCTGACACAATTTTCGAAACCGGAGCTGGAAACGCGTCAGGCACAACAGCCCAAATTGACAGCGGCACTCAGACATGCCGTGCTCGAGCACGAACCCGCTGAAGCGTTGATGAACCTTCCACCGCAATGGCTGCCCCCCGAGAGCTGCGCCCCCTTTCTGTCCAAGCTTAGCGATGATCAGGCGATCGCCTACCTTAAGGCCAACGGCAGCGACTTGACACCCAAGCAGCAACGCGCATTCGCAACAGCGGTAGGCAATCAGCAGCGACTACCGCTGCTTGATCACGTCGGTTCGTGGTGTGTGGGTTCGCCCCCAGCTCAGCTTGCGATGGTTCTCTGGCTGAGCGAAGTCCTTTCCACCGGCAATGCTCAAGCCGTGGCGCTGATCGGGACACATCTATTGCACGCCGTCGCGGATACCATTTATGGTTCTTTGGCGCACGAGAAAGTGCTGTACAACCTTCTGTCGGTGAACGGGCCCGGCACCCTCCTGTACAGGGCCATGGACGCAGGACATGACAAGGCGGTACAAGCTTTCCTCGACTTAGTGCTGACGTCCGGCGGCGCGGCAAAGCGATTCTCGCCAACGCACATCGCCAACCTGCTGAGCGCAAAATCCAAGAACGGTGCCTCCGGGCTTGATCGAGCTAGGGAAAACGGTCATGTAGATGTTGTCAAGACATATCTTCAAGCCGTCATGAACGCTTACTGGGACAAGCGTATCTCCCCCGAGCAGTGCGTTGAACTGGGGGTAGATACAGCGCACCTTGCGCAATTTCCGAAACAGAAGCTTGAAACGCTTCAGTCGCAGCAGCCCAAGTTGATGGCGGCGCTCGGGCGCGCTGTGATCGAGCGCGAATCCGCTGAAGCGTTGATGACCCTTCCACTGCGATGGCTGCCCCCCGAGTGCTACGCCCTCTTTCTGTCCAAGCTTAACGATCAGCAGGCGAGAAACTACTTTGAGGCTGTGATCGAGCGCGAATCCGCTGAAGCGTTGATGACCCTTCCACTGCGATGGCTGCCCCCCGAGTGCTGCGCCCTCTTTCTGTCCAAGCTTAACGATCAGCAGGCGAGAAACTACTTTGAGGCCAGCCGCAGCGATTTGACAACCGCACAGAATGACGAATTCATGAAAGCGATCTACAAGCAAAGACGACCACTAGATCTGTTGATGTTCTTCGTAAAGGGTCCGCCGACAACTGGTTGAACCGCCCCGGGAATCGTGTCGACGTAGCAACACGGGATCGGTGGCTGATCGATCACAAAGCTGTCCTGTTCTATCTGCCTGCCTACAGTCCCGAACTCAACAAGATCGA
>NZ_JBNCAB010000160.1:0-5644 GCF_049805555.1 Burkholderia sp. DN3021
CTGCAAACCGTTCGTCTGGACCGCCTCAGCCGACTCCATCCTCGAAAAGCTGCATAGACTTTGTTCGCGAATCAGCGGAACGGGACACTAGTTATCCTCGTCGAAGTCGAATTTGAAGAAAAGCTCGACCTGGATGAGGTCGTCGTCGCTGGGCCCCATTGCCTTCATCCTCGCAAACACCTGTCTCCTGTGTGACACCACGGTGTGACACCTGCGACAACGCCAGACAAGAAAAAAGCCGCTAACCCTTTCGGATCAGCGGCTTCCCTTACAACTGGTGGCGAATCAGGGACTTGACCCGCGGACCTGCGGATTACGATCGCAGCCCGACTTTCGAAGGAACGGGAATGACGCTCGACGGTAGGCTAGTCGCACTAACTTTGGCGTACAGTCGCAAAAATGTGGCGCCAGTCGCACTTACTCTGGCGCCCTACGGCAATGGGCAGTCTCAAACGTCAATATTTCCCGCCCGCAACGCATTCGACTCAATAAACGCCCGTCGCGGCTCCACATCATCCCCCATGAGCGTAGTAAAGATCCCATCCGCGGCAATAGCGTCCTCGATCTGCACACGCAGCAACCGCCGCACCGCCGGATCCATCGTCGTTTCCCACAGCTGCCCGGGGTTCATCTCCCCGAGCCCCTTATACCGCTGCTTCGAAACGTTCCGCTCCGCATCGGCAAGCAACCACTTCATCGCGCTCTTGAAGTCCGTCACGGCCATGCTGCGCTCACCACGCTTGATGACCGCACCTTCCCCAATAAGCCCCGTGAACGTATTCGCCGTAGCCACGAGCTGCTGATAATCCGCCGTGTGCTGGAATTCCTGATCGATAACGGAAACCCGCACATTCCCGTGATGGGTACGCTCGACATGCAGCGACCGTTGTTCGCGAACGGCGTCATACGAAGGCACCACACGCACTTCGTTCTTCAAAGCCTCGTCATGCAACGCAGCGTGCAGCGCCTTCGCCGAAGCCTCCGTCGAAGCCTCGTTGGAAAGATCGATCGCCACCCCGTCCATGATCGCCTCTAGCGCCGCCGGGTCATACAACCGGCTCAACCGATCGATCACACTCTGCGACAGCAGATACGACCGCGCCAGCTCCCCGAGCGCATCGCCGGAAATCGCCGCCGCATTCTCGCCCGGCACCAGCTCCGACCCTTGCAGCGCCAACCGCAGCATATGCGCGTTCAGCTCCACATCATCCTTCAGATACCGCTCGTCCTTGCCCGCCTTGATCTTGTAAAGCGGCGGCTGCGCGATATACACATACCCGCGCTCGATCATGTCCGGCATTTGGCGATAGAGGAACGTGAGCAGCAGCGTCCGGATGTGCGCACCGTCGACGTCCGCGTCGGTCATGATGATGATGCGGTGATAGCGCAGCTTGTCGAGGTTGTAATCGTCCTTGCCGATCCCGCACCCGAGCGCCGTGACCAGCGTCACGATCTGCTCCGACGACAGCAGCTTGTCGTAGCGCGCCTTCTCGACGTTCAGCACCTTGCCGCGCAGCGGCAGGATCGCCTGGAACTTGCGGTCGCGCCCTTGCTTGGCCGAGCCGCCTGCCGAGTCGCCCTCGACGATGTAGATTTCGCACTTCGCCGGGTCTTTCTCCTGGCAGTCCGCGAGCTTGCCCGGCAGGCCGACGCCGTCGAGCACGCCCTTGCGGCGCGTCATCTCGCGCGCCTTCCGAGCCGCATCGCGCGCACGCGCGGCTTCGACGATCTTCCCGCAGATGATCTTCGCGTCGATCGGCGTTTCCAGCAGGAACTCTTCCAGCGCCTTCGCGACGACTTCTTCCACCGGCGCCCGCACTTCGGACGAAACCAGCTTGTCCTTCGTCTGCGAGCTGAACTTCGGCTCCGGCACCTTCACGGAAAGCACGCACGACAGCCCTTCGCGCATGTCGTCGCCGGTCGTTTCGACCTTGGCCTTCTTCGCGATTTCGTTGTCGGTGATGTACTTGTTGATGACGCGCGTCATCGCGGCCCGCAGGCCGGTCAGGTGCGTGCCGCCGTCGCGCTGCGGAATGTTGTTCGTGAAGCACAGCACGTTCTCGTTGTAGCTGTCGTTCCACTGCATCGCGACTTCCACACCCACGCCGTCCTTCTCGCCGATAGCGTGGAAAACCGTCGGATGCAGGTTGGTCTTCGTCTTGTTGATGTACTCGACGAAGCCCTTCACGCCGCCGGCGAACGCGAAATCGTCTTCCTTGCCGCTGCGCAGGTCGGTCAGGCGAATCCGCACGCCGTTGTTCAGGAACGAAAGCTCGCGCATGCGCTTCGCGAGGATGTCGTAGTGATACTCGACCGTGCCGAAAATGGTCGGATCGGCCATGAAGTGCACTTCGGTGCCGCGGTTCTCTGTATCGCCGGTCACCAGCATCGGCGACACTTCCACGCCGTCCACCTTCTCGAGCACGCGGTCCTGCGCGATGCCGCGATGGAACTCCATGAAATGCTTCTTGCCGTTGCGGCGCACGGTGAGGCGCAGCCAGCTCGACAGCGCGTTCACGCACGACACGCCCACGCCGTGCAGGCCGCCGGACACCTTGTAGCTGTTCTGGTCGAACTTGCCGCCGGCATGCAGCTCGGTCATCACGATCTCGGCGGCGCTGCGCTTCGGCTCGTGCTTGTCGTTCATCTTCACGTCGGTCGGAATCCCGCGGCCGTTGTCGGTCACGGTAATCGAGTTGTCGACGTGAATCGTCACCTGGATGTCGTTGCAGTACCCGGCCAGCGCTTCGTCGATCGAGTTGTCGAGCACCTCGAACACGAGGTGATGCAGACCGGTGCCGTCCGACGTGTCGCCGATGTACATCCCGGGGCGCTTGCGCACCGCTTCCAGACCTTCGAGGATCTGGATCGACGAGGCGCCGTAGCTGCTGTTATCGGGTTGCGAATTGTGCTGTTCACTCATGGATATCTTCCGGTTCTGCGAGGCCACTCTCGTGGCGGCGCGGTGCGTTTCAGCGAGAAATCGCCGGGCCGCTCCAGTTTCCTGGCCCGTCCGAGGTGCCGTTAGGGCACCAAAGGGACGGGTTGTCGGTTCGCCATAAAAACGCCAAAGGGGCTTGCCGCCCCCTGGTGTGTGTCGCTATGTCGAGCGCGTCAGATGCGCATCGGCATCACGACATACTTGAACTCGTCGTTCTCGGGCACCGTGATCAGCGCGCTCGAACTGGCGTCGCCGAGGCTCACCTGCACGGTGTCGACCTTCAGGTTCGCGAGCACGTCGAGCAGATACGTGACGTTGAAGCCGATGTCGACGGTGTCGCCCTGGTAGGCGATTTCCAGTTCTTCCTGCGCCTCTTCCTGATCGGCGTTGGTCGACATGATCTTCAGCTGACCCGGTGCGATGATGCAGCGCACGCCCTTGAACTTGTCCGAGGTCAGGATTGCCGCACGCTGCAGCGAACGCTGCAGTTCTTCACGGCCGATCTCGAACGTGTTCTTGTGCGCCTTCGGGATCACGCGCTGGAAGTCGGGGAACTTGCCCTCGACGAGTTTCGACACGAGCTCGACCTGGCCGAACGTGAACTTGGCCTGGGTTTGCGCGATGTCGATGGTGACGGTGTCGTCGATGTCCTCGAGCAGGCGCTGCAGCTCGAGAATCGTCTTGCGCGGCACGATGACTTCCTGGCGGCCGAACGTGCCGCCTTCGATCTTCATCGACGAGAACGCGAGGCGGTGGCCGTCGGTGGCCACGGCCATCAGCTGGTCGCCGTCGACGACGAGCAGCATGCCGTTCAGGTAGTAGCGGATGTCCTGCTGCGCCATCGCGAAGTGCACCATGCCGAGCAGCTGGCGGAACGACTTCTGCGGGACGGTGAGGGTGGCGCCGAAATCCTTCGCCTGCGCGACGGTCGGGAACTCGTCGGCCGCCAGGGTTTGCAGTGCGAAACGGCTCTTGCCCGATTGAACGGTGAGGCGCTTGTCGGCGAGCGACAGGGTGACCTGGCCGTCCGGCATCGCGCGCAGGATGTCGAGCAGCTTGCGGGCCGCGACGGTGGTGGCCACCTGGTCGCCGCCGACGCCGAAATCGGCGCGCGTGGTGATCTGCAGCTCCAGGTCGGTCGACAGGAACGAAACGTCCGGGCCGTTCTTGGTGATCAGCAGGTTGGCGAGGATCGGCAACGTATGGCGGCGTTCGACGATGCCGCTGACCGTTTGCAGCGGCCTGAGGAGGGTGTCTCGTTCGGTCTTGACCAGTTGCATAGAGTTCCTTCGTTGAGTAACGGCCTGCAGCGCAGCAGCCACGCAGCGCCCCGCCGGCCGGGCTCTTGGCCCGCCACCGCCGGAGCGGTCAAACCAGTATTGTGCCTCAAAACCGAACCGCCCCCCTTAATTTGGGGCGGATGCCGAATTATCAAGCGCGCCCGCGCGCTCAGCCCTTCAGCGTCTGTTCCAGCACGTGCAGCTCGTGGTTGAGCTGCGCGTCCTTGCTGCGCTCGTCGGCGATCTTGCGCACGGCGTGCAGCACGGTGGTGTGATCGCGCCCGCCGAACAGCTCGCCGATTTCCGGCAGGCTCTTCTGCGTGAGTTCCTTCGCGAGATACATCGCGATCTGCCGCGGCCGCGCGATGTTCGCCGGACGCTTCTTCGAATACATGTCGGCGACCTTGATGTTGTAGAAGTCGGCGACGGTCTTCTGGATGTTCTCGACCGAAATCTGCCGGTTCTGCACGGTCAGCAGGTCCTTCAGCGCTTCCTTGGTCAGCTCGATCGAGATTTCGCGGCCGTGGAACTTCGAATACGCGAGGATCTTGCGCAGCGCGCCTTCGAGTTCGCGCACGTTCGAGCGCAGGTGCTTCGCGACGAAGAACGCGACGTCTTCCGACAGGTTCACGCCTTCCGACTGCGCCTTGCGCATCAGGATCGCGACGCGCATTTCCAGCTCGGGCGGCTCGATCGCGACGGTGAGGCCCGAGTCGAAGCGCGAGATCAGGCGATCGTCGATCCCCGAGATCTCCTTCGGATACGTGTCGCTGGTGATGATCACCTGCGCCTTGTTCGCGACCAGCGCCTCGAACGCGTAGAAGAATTCCTCTTGCGTGCGCGACTTGCCGGAGAAGAACTGGATATCGTCGATCAGCAGCAGGTCGAGCGAGTGGTAGTAGCGCTTGAAGTCGTCGAACGCCTTGCGTTGGTACGCCTTCACCACGTCCGACACGTATTGCTCGGCGTGGATGTAGCGGATCCGCGCGCCGGCCTTGTCGAGCAGCAGCTGGTTGCCGATCGCGTGGATCAGGTGGGTCTTGCCGAGGCCGACGCCGCCGTACAGGAACAGCGGGTTGTACGAGATGCCGGGGTTGTCCGCGACCTGGATCGCGGCGGCGCGCGCCAACTGGTTCGCCTTACCGGTCACGAAGTTGTCGAACGTGAGCACGGGGTTCAGCTTCGAGCGCTCGTACATCGAATCGGCTTCGCCGTTGGCGGGCGCGGCACCGGGGCCCGGGCGCCACGTGCGGCGGCCGGCGGCCGCTTCGTGCGCGGGCAGGCTCGGCAGGTCGATATCGGCGTCGTCGGCGTTCAGGTGGTGCGCGGCAGCCGCCGACGGCGTCATCGGCACGTCGGCCGGCGCGGCGGGCGCAGCCGCGGCATGCGCGGTCAGGTTCGCGGCGATCGCGGCCACCGTGGC
>NZ_JBNCAB010000161.1:0-5443 GCF_049805555.1 Burkholderia sp. DN3021
GCTCGAACTAGCCAAGGAGAAACTCATCCCCCATTGATGGCTCGTTCTTTGTAGGCCCGACTACCTGTCAGATCGAGTCCCGGCTAATACACCTCACCCATCGAACCTGGGGCGCACCGCCCACCAGTTACAGAGACGGAAACGGAAACGTCCACCGCCGGCATCAGCCAGCGGCAGCCGCGCCTACGCTATTCTTTCGGAAACAGCGCCAAGATTTTTTCGCTGATCTCCGCCGCCACGTCTGGGGCTAAGCCCTTCAGCTTCAACTCAATCCGTCCGTCCTCTTCAAACGATTTGAACTCGCCCTTCGCTCCACGGAAGGTTAACTGTTCGCGAGTCGACCGAGGCCGCTTCACGGTCCCTTTCGCAGCCGCTTTACGTCGAGCCGCAACATCGCGGTAGCCCATGCCACTTTTTGCAGCTTCAGCGATCAGGGTCAAGGTCTCTTCCTCGCCTTTTACTTCCCAGAATTCTCGAATTGCGTTCAGCATTTTGAGAGACAGGAGTTCCGGATACTCAGCGAGAGCATGAACGACCTTGCTCGGCAATTGAGCGAGCGACATGGTCCGACTCACATGGTCTTCACCAAGGTTCAGTGCCTTGGCCAGGGCTGCTTGCGTCGGATAAATCTTCTTTCCAATCAATTCCTTCCATTTGATTGCATCATCCAACGGGCTTTGATCTCGACGCTCTACGTTCGCGGCGCGGGCTTCCTCATACAGTTCCCGGTCGCTTGCTGGTTTAGGACGAATTTCGAGCCGCAGCGTTGGCAGCCCTGCTGCACGGGCCCCGCGAAGGCGAGTTTCGCCCTCAATGAGCACGACCTCTCCCTCCCCATTGGCGTACCCGATCGCCGACATACCCTGTCCCCGAGCAACCAGCGAAGCAGCCATCTCGGAGACGGCAGAAGCCGTATAAACGACTCTCGGATTGAACGGATTCGATCTAATTTTCCCGATCGGAACGTCATAGACCTGACCAACCTCATATTTGACCCGATCTTGGCTCGAGCCAACCTCTCGCGCTTTGGGTTGCTCAGTATGTATTGCCGGTGGCGCCATCCGCGGGTCGCCCACAATCGGCGCTGTCGATGCTGCGTCCTGAACTGCGGCGACTCGGTCAGTCGCCAGGGGCTTCTTCTTGAAGGTAGCCATTATTCTTCCTCCCCGCCATTGATTCGCTCGAGAATTTCCCGGTAGACCGCGTCCATTTCATCAATCGCCTTCTTCGACCGGTCGCGGCCCTTCAATTCATGGACTGCCCTGCCCGTCTTTCCAGTGGCAAGCCAGGCTGCTCTTTGGGGAATTTGTGCATCGAAAAGTCGGATGTCTTCGCTCTCGAGATAGGAGCGGAGGTCAGCAGTCGCCTTAGCCCCTTCGACCGGCGAAACCCGGGTGAGAACAACGTATGCAGGGATTTCTCCGCGTTCATGCCGAGGCCCCATATCTTTCAGGGTCGAAAAGACATTCAAGGTCGACTCAACCTCTTGTTGATCTGCACCACATGGCACAAGAACGAGATCTGACAGGAGTGCACATTCGAGCATCGTTCGATAGTTTTGAGCGCCGATGTCCACAACAACCAGGGTGTATTTGTTTGCCAGATTTGCTAGCTCCCGAGCGGGATTTGCCGGTAGAGCTAGCACTGGAATTGCTGGCGTGACACCCTCCTCATTCCGAATTCGGGACCAACTCATCGCAGATCCTTGCTTATCCGTGTCGAGAAGAACGACGTCAACGCCTTCCGATGCAGCCAAGGCTGCGATGTGAGTCGCCAATCGCGTCTTTGCAACGCCACCTTTTTCCGCCCCAATCGTAATGACCATTTTTCCTCCATTCGGAGAGCCGAAGTATTGACAATCGGATTGTTATTCGTCAGTCAAAACATGTCAAAACAATTAAGGAACAATCCTGCGTTTTGTGAATTTGTTGCAGTTCAGCAACGATTTCAGATTGAACGAGGATAATCTTGGCGCGAGCCAAGATTCCCAAGTCGATGTACGAAAGATCCTTGTCGATGACTTGACTGCAGCTAGACTTGGCTCGAGCCAAGATTGGGTAACGGCCGGAAAAGCGTGCGGATTCAACCCGTCGATGCAACGAATTGATGAAATCGCTCAGCCGGTGTATCGAAGTTTAGTGTCTTTCGCGGACGCTCATTGAGCCGTCTGGCTACTGCGTTGAGCTTGGCCTGCGAATAGGCCGAGAGATCGGTCCCCTTGGGGAAATACTGTCTCAGGAGCCCATTTGTGTTCTCGTTCGAGCCACGTTGCCAAGGGCTCTGCGGATCACAAAAATAGACCTTGATGTCGGTGGCCACGGTGAAGCGTGTGTGATCGGCCATCTCTTTGCCCCGATCCCAGGTCAGTGATTTGTATAGTTCATCAGGAAGCTTGCCGGCGTGTCGGATCAACGCATTGATGACCGTTTCCGTGTCCTTACTGGCGACCTTCGCCAGCATCACGAAGCGGCTCTGACGCTCGACGAGCGTGGCGATCTGGCTGTTCGCGTTGCCGAACAGCAGATCGCCCTCCCAGTGGCCCGGTATCGCACGATCATCAACGTTCGCGGGGCGTTCACTAATCGGGACGGTGTCGCAGATTCGGCCATGATCGTCGGTCTTCATCGTGTGATGACGCGAACGGCGCATGGCTCGCGAGCGCCGCAAATGCTCGAGCAATTCCTTTTTGAGCGCGCCGCGCGCTTGTATGTAGAGGCTGCGGTATATGGTTTCGTGCGACACCTGATAGTCTCTGTTGACCGCGTACACGTGCTTAAGCCAACCGGCGATCTGCTCGGGCGACCACTGGAACCGGGGCTTGCTTGCCACGACCTGGGCGAGTTCTCGGTTCCTGACGAGTTTGCAGACTTGGGGGCGACGGGTTCGTTCCCAAGCAAGTTCGTCAGCATTGTGCGCCCGATAACTCTGCATACCTCCGTTCCGCTTGAGCTCACGACTAACAGTGGATGGGGCACGTCCGAGCCGGTTCGCAATCGCGCGCATCGAATCACCAGCAACCACTGAGCGCGAGATCTCCTCCCGCTCAGCAAAGGTCAGTGCCAATCTCGAACGGTGCCGTTGCTTCGGTTGTATGCCGCCTGTTTCGGCCAGGATCCCGTGTACCGAAGAATGGTTCCGATCAAACAACTGGGCGATCTGCTGCAGCGATTCGCCCTTGCGCCAGCGTTCCCACATTAACGCCTTCTGACTGTCTGTATAGTAGATCCGCCGCCTCTGTTTCATTGCAACACTCCTCGCTGCTATGCAGCCTCAAGTGTGTTGCATCGACGGGTTGAATCCGCACGCCTTAACTGACGTGGCTGGCACTGGGGCGAGTAGGGCGCCCACCAGTAAAGCCTTAGAGGCAAAGTCACACCGGCTGTACCCATCTTGGCTCGAGCCAAGATTCAGGCCTGACGGTGAGCGATATCGAGCTTGAGCGCTGTGCGCCCAGGATTCTTATAGCGACGAATGTAAAAAGATTGTCTACTCCGCCTACATTGCCGACGCCAGCTTTAAGGCGAGAAGAGATCAACATTTCTATCGGACTTCAATCTGCTCAAACGCAAGAAATGCCCGCGCGGTCGGCCTGTCCGCTAGAATCGCCGTTTTCATTCGTCGCCAACACTATGGCTCTGCCCCGTACAGACTTCTTCGATCACGTCTTGCAGGATCCCTATGATCGGTTGCGGGCGTCCAACCTCGCCAAGCAGTATCTGTCTGGCACGTTCCGCCTGGACGGCACGGTGTTCGATGCTGCGACGCTCGTCGAGTTCGACGCGATCGAACTCACCAGCGCCGAGTACGCACAGCTGCTGATGATCTTTACGGACGCTCGCGTCCACGAGCAGGCCCAGTATGGGGTGGGGCCCGACGAGGCACCACCGGGCGTGTACTTTACGTCGGTCCAGCCGGCCATTTTGCAGCATCCGCACAAGAACCGCATCGGCTTGTACCAAGATGCGGACGACGGCATGTCGTTGTATCTCGACGAGGTTGACGGTGACGCCGACGACGTCCCGGAACCCGCAGTCGCGCAGGCGCTCCACATCGATCACATGTTCCTGAGGCACCAGGCCCCGAACTGGCTCGGCACGGTGGCCTTTGCACTGTGCGCGATGACTGCGCACCGTCTTGGCTACCGCAGGATCACGCTGATTGCGGGGGGAGGGGTACGACCCGCATCTCGTCGGTTATCGCTACTGGCCTAAGCTGGGCTTCGATGCGCCTCTCGAGGATGCGGAGAGGGCGATCGCAGCCTTCGCCGCCTGCCAGACCGTGCAGGATCTGCTTGAGGTCGACGACGCGTGGTGGGCTGACCACGGCTCGCAGAGGCTGATGGAGTTTGATCTCAGTGCCGACAGCCGGTCGTGGGCAAAGCTGCTAGACTATCTGCTGGATAAGGAGTTGATATGAGCCATGTGACGAAACCACTGAAGAAAACTGCGCCGACGACGGTTGCAGCGAAGGTGGTCGTGCGGGTGTCGCAACGCGCCAAAAAGCCGGCGCCCCTGACGGCAGCCGGCAAGGCGCAGCTGCGCACGGCGGCCCGGCGCCCGAGCACGCGCGTGACGCCGGAATTGCCGGAATGGCACAAGGCGATGTAATCCAGGACGGGCCGATTGGCCCGTTTTTTTTGGCATGCGGCCATACCGCTAACTCCGCTTACCGGCATGCCGAGACAGTCAACGCGGCAATGAGACCCCCGGCTCCGGCCGGGTTCTTTGCCACTGCCATTCGTGCCGCCGCGTCCGTTTGCTGGACATGCTGCTTGCAGATATATCCGTGAACAGCACGGGGCATCAACCGTCCGTCGACGGCGCGTGCCGTCACGGCTCGCCACGACGTTCGGGCCGTCAGGCCCGGCGGATCTTGCTGGCTGCCTCGGCGGCCGCTTCCGTGAACCCCTTCCAGGCCGCATCCAGCTCGCGCATCAAGCGGTCCGCGTCGGCCGCCAAGCGTTCCCGGTTGGCCTCGAGCCAGGTGGCCAGCGCGGCCGTGTCGGCGCGATCGTCAGCCAGGCGCCCGGGCGTGGCGAAGTGGCGGTGCAGGTCGTTGACCGACACCGCGTGGCCGAACAGCACCCGCATCAGCTGCCGCGTGGTCGTGATCGTCACATCGGGCGGGGGCGGGGCGATCGCCTGAACGAAGGCGACCACCGCGCGGGCGCGCGCGCGACGCTTGATGCCGCTCATCAGGCCGCGCAGGTGGCGACTGCGGAGATCAGGGTGGTCGAGCATGGCCTGCACGGCCGCGTCGTGATCGGCTGGCGTGAAGAACGTCATCATCAAACCGTGCTGTATGGAGATATATCTTTATACAGCACGGTTTCGGGTGCGTCGAGCGGGGGGGCTATGTCTTTCGTCAAGCGTTAGGGGCTGACTTGGGTTGGTAAATGGTGCCGTCGCGCAGCATGGCGAACAGGACGTCGCAGCGTCGCCGT
>NZ_JBNCAB010000162.1:0-5327 GCF_049805555.1 Burkholderia sp. DN3021
CTACCAATCGCCTGTCGCGTTCACGCAGCGTTTCTATCTGAATCAGATCGCTGCTTAACCCGTTGGCCTCCACGAATTCCGTCTGACCTCACCCTTAGTGGGTCAGTTCTGCGTGGACATCAACACTCCGGCCATCAAAACGCGGCGCTTTTCAACAGCCTGCTAAGAGATGTGGCGCCGCCGCAACTCCATTTCTCGGGGGATATCCCGGTTCGGCGAGTCGGCGGGCGAAGCTTCAGGGAGCGCCGCAGGCGGGCGCTGCGCGTGCGCATAGAGGAATGGCTCATAAATCAGAGCGACGACGGCAGCAACCACCGCATTGACCACGTGCCCCTGGTTGGCGGAAGACAACTTGGCTTTTTCCAAGGCGGTGGCCGCACTCATGGCTATCCCCATGATGGTTTGGAATGCAGAAGTGCGCATCGCATCAGTTGTCAAGAACTGGTTAGCAACCTGTGTTGAGCTCGGCAGTCGCGCAGCGACACGTACTCGCAAGCCATCGGTATCCTCCCTCGGCAGTGCGGCGACGGCTGCCTTAGGATCGCGCCCCTCCGCCAGCGCCTCCTGCCGAATAGCCGCTTGAGTTTGGCTCACATGTAATGCGCGGCTGATGCCCGGCCGCACTAAGTCGTCGAAAATTTCCGCGGTTGCGTTGAGGACCCCGCGCGTGACATCTTGCGTCAAGTCGGGCTGCAGGGAGCTGACCGCGCTACGGACCCGATCACTTACCGATTCCGCGCTCGAGGGCGATGCATGAGCGGCCGACGTGGAACCTAGTTCGGAAGTGAACCATTCAACCATCCTTTCGGTGGTCGCCGCGGCACTCGCGGGCGGACGAGCCGCTGCGGCGGCTGCGCCCATGACACGCCCCGCCCCTGAACTTGGGGCCCAGGCATCCATGGCTTCTCCGACGCCAAATTGGACCCCACTGTATGCGGCACCTCCGACCAAAGCACCGCCAAGGTTGATGGGTGCATTGTCGCTCAGGGGGAAAAACAATTGAGCAAGGTCGCGCCCCAGCGTATACGAGGCCATTTGCGGACCGAAAGAGCCCATCAATGAGCCCAGCGTCGATGGCTCACCAGTCTGGGAAGCGACAAGGAGGGCGCCGACTGACAGCGCCAACATGGCCACGCGCGCAGTTCGCGACTGTGCCGTGGCAGTATGATTCACCTCGTCTCGTACGAAGCCGGCAACGTTCAACGCCGGTCCGAGCAGCATGGCAGCTGCCCCGATGACCTCACGGGCGGGCATGGGCACGTCGCCTAGCTGCAAAGCCTGTTCGAGGCTAAAGCCGATCACCTGTCGCAGCGTCGTCGTCAGACCGACGATGAGTCCGGTGCGAATTCCAACATTCACGCCGTTGGCTGCCCAACGCCCCAAGTCTCCCTCAAAATCGTTGTTGATGATCCTCCCCGCGAAGTCCATCACCGCAATGGCCCGCTCCCGCGCGGTGAGCGGCGCACCGCCTTGCGCCTCCTGCCTGTCCCGCAGGAAAGCTCCAACCTCCTGAGCCAGTTCGTGAGCGGGTGTACCAGGCTCTGACCGCTCGATCCCTTGATCCGCCCCGTGTGCAGCGATTTCCTCAAGGGTTAACGCAACTTCTCGGCCATCGTCAGACATCGCGTGCATCGCGTCGCTGTTATGCGCATCGAGGAGCTTCGCGGCATCTTCGAGCAAACGTGCGGCGTCTCTTCCGGGAATCCCAACCGCATTGGGCCGCACAGCAGCCGCAAGGCTCGATTCGATGTGGCCAATGTCCGTTTCCGACAGGCTAGACAGTGATTGGCTTCGATTCAGTACGGGTGACTTCGTGATGTCGTTGGCGCCGCTGAGATTTGGCAAAGAAGTGGCGTGACTGATGAGCATGGAGATTTCTCCTCGGATTTCATGTGGTGACAGGCAATTTTGTTGACGGTGCGTTCTTTAAAAGATCGAACCTAGCAAATTTTCGAATTCTTGCTTTCGAAAATCGCTCACCATTGTCACGAGGGAGCTTGGTCTCACGTTCCTGCTCCGCGAACAGACTCACCTTGATCATCTTCACATCCTCATGCCTTCGGCCTCAGTGGCATCATGCCAGCGTCCGAACGGTTTTTCGAGGTGCCCTGCTGACACGCCGATTCGAATCGCAGCAGCGCGAGGGCGTGATCATCGCGAACCTCGTGAACCGGTGGAACAGCTTCGGCAAGGCGGTTTGCGTCAAAACAGCCTAATTGCGCCCGCAACCAACTGAGCGCATACCCTGTCGAACAAAGCCATATTGATCTGATATGGTACGAAGAGACATTTAAAAAATGTCTCTGGAAAATAAATCATTTTTTTCGAGATCGTCTATGTTGAAATCACTTGCATCTTCTCATTGCAATAAAGTATCGACCCCACAATTGGAGTCAGCACAACAGGCGCCCGAATCATTGTTGCAACTCGGCCTCGGATCGAAGGTGCTCAACGTCTCCAACTCTGGCAACTCATATAAACCTGACTTCGCCGTGCCTGCCCTGCGGCCAATTCTGGCACGGGTCAATTTTCAATCCCTGCTCTTTCGTGTAAGTGGCGGCGAGGTTATTGCCTCGCCGGCGCGACGGGATTATCCGGTGGTGGTCTACGGCATTAGCAATAACCAAATGGAAGCGGCAGCTTTTATTCGTCGCAAGTTGGAAATGAATAATATTGCTACCATCGCCACTTTCAACCACAAGCTTGGCATTGTCCATTACAGTCGGGGGAGAAAAGAACCGGATTCCCTGATTTCAGAGTTTGCCAAACACATCGCGACCGCAACTGACAACACGCTAATCAAGGAGGCGGCTAACCCAGCGCCGATTATTGAAAAATGGGCCCAGTACCTCGGCGAGCACAAAGATCGGCTGGATGCATTTGTCCGGCTTAACAAGGTTTTGTCCCGCGGACCGGAACAAGAGCGCTTGACCGTGGCCGAACAATTCGTTCGGAAGAATACCAGCAGTCGCTGTGATGCCAAGTCATTAACCGAATGCTTGATGAAATTGATCGACGACTCCGGGTGCAAAACCCTTGGCGATGTCGACGCAGTCCTCAAGAAATCGGGATCCTCGATCGGATACCGCATCCAGGAGGATCTGGCGGAATTGGTTGTCAAACATTTTTTCCGTAACAGCAGCAAGCTGGGCCTGACCTTCTTCGCTGAACATGGTGCGAGCATTATTTTTGGGTGGAACAATGATGGGAGGAAACTTGACATTGACGCCATCCAGGAGAAGCCATGGAAGGAGGGAGAGGGGCGTCGGTTTGGGGATATGTACGAGCCGATCACCTATTCAGAAGTGCGTTCGATACTGCGCAACCCTGAACTTTTTGCCAACAAGGTTTCCAAGGTCTCTTTTGAGGGGGGAAGGTACTAGTCCTGGATGGCAGCAAGTATCATTACAGTGACGTCGT
Source organism: Burkholderia sp. DN3021 (assembly GCF_049805555.1). Classification (NCBI taxonomy): domain Bacteria; kingdom Pseudomonadati; phylum Pseudomonadota; class Betaproteobacteria; order Burkholderiales; family Burkholderiaceae; genus Burkholderia; species Burkholderia sp. DN3021. Next base: position 3,421 of record NZ_JBNCAB010000162.1, read on the forward strand.
AGAATTGGCTAGCTCGCCCCAATCGAACGAGTGGGTAGCCATTCCAAAGGCAATGGATTTTGTCGATCCCGGTGAAAGCGCAGAATGCTATTCGTTTGACGACGTTTTGCATACACCAGGAGTACTGGGAAAGTTGGTGAGAGCAAAGCACGAAGGCTACGGCGAGCCATGGCTAAAAACTGCACTGCTTGAAGGTCGCATTGAAGCGGCTACAGCCTTCATTGACGAAATGAAGATGGCGTACAAGGAGCGTGATATCGATCAATCACGATTCGTGGAGCTGCTCCATGATAAAGAGAGTGATTATTCGCGTTCCACGTTAGAGAAAATGCTGAAGGATAGGCCAGTAGACGAGATCAAGGTATTTATCGGGGAGATTAAGGGGGGGCATTTAGAGAGGGAATCATCAATTGCGATCATTTTAAAAAATTAATGAGAGTGGATTTTTCAAAATCTTATCCCGCAAAGGGGATCGATGCGCTTATCCATGAAATGAAAGCTGCCTGCGACGAGAGGTTGATCGATAAGACACAATTTGCTGAATTGGCGACGGGGAATTTCGCCGGTGTTGCGAATACATACAACCCCGATGTAGACACTGCCATCGCACTGATGCAAAACATGAGGACTGCGTGTGATGAAGGCTTTATTAATGAACCGCAGTTCGCTAGCTATCAAGCGCAGTTCGTCGAAGCCATGGTGAAACATATGCCTATAAATCTATTTGAGTGTGGCTATGCCGGCATGATCACGGATTTCATCCGGAAAGTAAAAGGATGCTGCAGCGAAGGGTTGCTTAATAACGTGCTATTTTCCGAAATCATAGCGGCGCAAGGCCGCGATGGCTGGCGTGGGGTGCATTATGCCCTGGCAGGGGGGCAAACCGGCACTGTCAAAGCGTATATTTCTGAGATCAAGGCCGCTCATGCGGAGGGATACATAAATGATGAACAGTGCGCATCACTAATCGTCGCAAAGACTCCGAAGGGCGAGCCGGGGTGGAGTGTTTCGCTGAAGTATGCCCGCACAGACACGGCAGATGCGTACATTCAGGAAGTAGGCCCCCTCGTTGGCAAGGGGATCGTCAGTCGATCGGCACTCGAGGTACAGAGTGTGCCGAAGGAAAAGGTGCCCGCTTCCCTGATTGGCTTTGTTCGGAAGGGGTAGTTGTGCGGCAGCGTGAGGTCGAGTAGAAAGGGCAATTGATCTATCCGCCTCGTGAGCGTTCAGTGCCATACAAAGCCAGTCTGAAATCCGGTGCGCCGCGCAAACGCCCGAAACCGACGTATCGTGTGACTTTGTTCGACAGGGTATGCGCTCAGTTGGCTGCGGACGCAATTAGGCTATTTTGACGCAAACCGCCTTGCCGAAGCTGTTCCACCGGATATTGTCAGGTTGTCGCAGAAGTTGACGAGTAGATTGGGGCATGAAGAAAGCTTCCGTGTCGGTTTTGCCGTCGGCCGAGATGCCGATCTCGTTCAAGGGTTATCGATTTCCGCCGGAAGTGATCAGCTACGCGGTGTGGCTGTATTACCGTTTTCCGCTGAGCCTGCGCATGGTGTCACGGATCGCCGTTATGGAGCCAATCCGTGATCGGCGTAAAGGCGCCGGTCCAGGATCGGTGTATAGTCGCCAGCGGCGCCGGAGTGAAGGCGCGGTTCGAACTTTCCAAGTCGGTACGCTCCGTTCTTTTTGAACGGAGCGTCCATGGCCAATCGGAGGTTCGAATTGTTTGAGTATCGCCAAGTCCTTGTCCGTATGCGGCAAGGCGACTCCGACCGCGACATCGCGCGCGGCGGATTGATGGGGCGCAAGACGGCCTGGACGATCTGATCCAGCAAGGGGCGCGGCGGATCATCCAGCAGGCAATCGAGGCGGAACTGGCGGCAATGCTCGAGCAGTATTCG
>NZ_JBNCAB010000163.1:0-5292 GCF_049805555.1 Burkholderia sp. DN3021
CAGGTGAAGTTGCACCTTATTCTTTCATCGACGTATGTGCAAAACCCCGCAGAGTAGCGCGGCAAACATTAGGGACGAACTTATTGAGTTGCTTCCCCTTTGCCAGTCGGACCGACCGATTTGCTGCTGGCGATATTTCAGCTTTGCAAGGAATGGGGCCTATCGATAAAGATGATCTAACCCCCATGGTTTCATTTAAATTCGAAGCACATCGCAGTGATGATCTTGGTAGTGGAGTCAAACGCAGGCCTCACGTTCGGATGTTCAAGCCGAAAAGCATATCGAATAATAATGATTTGATATACTCCAAAGAGCTCGTTAAATTTATCGACGTGGGTACGGTCGACAATATTAAATCGGTACTAGGTGCCAAGCTTTCTGGGATTAATGCGCGTACTATTTTCGTGTCAAATGGTGACTCGGGAACGGTGGCAGTAAAAATTCCATTATCTGAAGTGTCCGAGGGGTCCCCTATTTTGGTGCAAAACCCTGGACTAAGCGGCTGCACTGTTGTGTACGCCGTGCGCGATGATCATTTTTATATCTATCATACGGGCTTGAGAAGCAATGCAGAAGGTCTTAATCCAAATTGGAGAACGGCACGTCAAGGGGTGATTACGCTTGACAATTCCCATGCGGCGCTTACCGGTCTTCCACCCGAAAGGGTGTACGATAATGACGGCCTCGTAAGTATTTTTTCACGATATGACTCCGCTTTCATTGTATTTTTTGGAAAAGATGGAACAAGAATAACAAGGCAGGCTCCAAACGTAAAGGTTTTTGACTATAACGAAGCGGAATCGCGTGGGGATTTTACGGCGCGCCTGGGAGTGGCGAATGCTTTGCTGACACGGAAGGATGGTCGTGTAAAAATAGAGGCGCATGCTGATGATTATTTTAATCCAGTACGAGTTGGAAAGAGTCTATCGGAAGTTGAAAAGGATTTTAGACTCATCAACAGCCGTCGAGTCGAATTGGAGGCAAGGACGCTGAATGAACCGATTGACGGGCGGCGCGCGGGTTCTGCGTAAGCGCGAAATTCTCCGCACCTCATGTTGAGGAGTCGACGGGGGCAGGATTGTGCCCATGATAATTTTCGTGGGCACAATTTATGAGTGATGGTAGCGAGTCGGACATGCGAAATTCAGGCGGTCGTTTCGAGCTGCGCGCAACGCGACCTCGTCGCGAGTTGAATCGCGTGCGTCAACACCGCCGCCCATCGAAATGGCAAGCGCATGGGTACGCCAACCCGTAATTGCCGGGCTATGGTGAAGAAAAGATGCGCGAAAGCCACACTTTTGACGTGCCGAAGCAAGCGCAACGAGACTGGCCCGATGCCCAGTCGGGCAATCGCGCGCAGCAACCAGCGCAGGTTGAAGCCCGTCGCGCACCGCACCGCATGCAACGCATCGCTGCTGGCACCCTTCAGCCAGCGGCGCCGCAGTCCGTGATCCTGTTTTGACGTGGCCGATGATCGGTTTGACCCTGCAGCACATCCGACTCCCGCCAATCCCTTGCAGGGCTTGGTTCAACTACGTTTTGCATGTCCGACTTTTTATGCACTCATGTTTCCGACGCTCGGGGGCGCCAAGTGCAGGCCGCGCGGCGATTAGCGGGCCGACTCCTCTATGCACTTTTATACGCCTTGGTTATGCAGTCTCAGCGTTTTGGGCAGCTCGACCGAGTAGTGCTGAACTGGTCATCGGTTACGTTGAACCGACGCAGCCATGTGCATTTTGCTACCGCGTTTGCGTTTGTAGCCATCATATCCCGCACGCGGACCGCTCTCGTACGTCGACTGCAACGTCCTCCGACGAAAAGTGCATAACATGCGCTAATCTCCAATTATCCCCATGAGTTTATTCAACTCCACCAATCTCTTTTGATGAATTGAATTTACCACATCCTTCCCCTCTATTTCTTCCAAATGCTGTACTTGGCGATCCAGTAATGTCTCTCCTTTTTTATTAACCTTAACCGACTCGCTCCCTCGATTGGATTCAAGATACATAGCAAGCCGCCCTCTACCTTGCGCGTGCTTATAAAGAGACGGCGGAATTAATTTATCAGACTCCGCTGACGATGAAAACGAATCATAGGCAGAAGGGATGTTGCCGGCGACATTCATCCGATGCAATTCGGACACGGAATCGCTTTCCTTGTGTAATTTTTTGGCCAATGCCAAGCTAAAAATCCCGCACTCATTGCTGCTTTTTTGAATATTCATTTCCAGCATTGAGAATTTCACATCTTGAGAATCAATTTTCTCAAGAGCCGAATTAACTCTAAATGCCAACAATACAGGTGACGGGAAGTTGAAATTCGCAGGCTCAAACATCAACAGAGATGGCTTGCCATCCACCAATCGGTAATCAAAGGCGGCAAAATGAATGCCGTCATCTCCCATATTTACAATATATCGCTCCGACCCCACCCCGATATTAATGGATTCCAAAATCTTATCGGAAATCAAGGTGGGATTTTCTATATAATGTAAATTAATGCCTGGTTTAGATAGATTTGCGGACCCAACCAAACCTGGCATAAATTTCTTATCCAGTTTTGCAAATTCTGTGGTGAACCATGATCCTGAAGCCAAGCTCTCTTCAACATCTGAAATATAGCGACCTAGACGCTCTTTATATCCGTCCCCCATTTCAAACCGAACAGAATGACCTGCACCATAAATTGTCCCGAGCATTACAAGATCCCATCGTGGTTGAACACTCTCATTATCACAAAGCGAAAAATAATATCTATAAAAAAACGCTCATGGTTTGCGGTCTCTGCCGTACGCAGGTCAATCTCGACACCTTCATCGCCCGGTCGGTTATCGAGTACATCTTTGCGTAGCTGCGCAATTTCAAGCCATATCGTTATACACATTTCGGCGAGTCCCTTATGGATCAATGGCTTACAAACGGGGCGGCCGTGACGTCACACCGAGATTTCCGCGAACTGGTACCCGGGGAGCCCTCGCTGCAAGAGAACTCCGGACGATATGCCCACAAATTGAGCAAAAAAATATGTAGAACGAGGTCATGTCAAGACCTGCTCTCCGTCCGGGCAGTAGAGGCTGAGCTGGCCTCGCCGCTTCAGGCTCTGATTGTAGGCGCGGGCGTTTGCGACCCGATACGTCGGTTTCGGGTGTTTGCGCGGCGCACCGGATTTCAGGCTGGCTTTGTTGACCTGCCTGATTTCTTCGGGCCATTTCAATCTTGGGGAATGGCCTCGGTGAACGTTCACGAGGCGGATAAATCAATGGCCCTTTCTACTCGACCTCACGCTGCCGCGCAACTACCCCTTCCGAACAAAGCCTCAAAAGAGCGGTTTTTCGAGGTGACCGCCAGCGTCCGAACGGTTTTTCGAGGTGCCCTTTAGATAATTAATCAGTTCATCTTTTGGAAAATACTTCGACAACACATCAAGCAATTCACTCCCGATTGGCTTGCGTTGCGCATACTCCAGTTTTGCGCCATGTCTTGCCAATACCGAAATTTTCTGTTCGTCGCACGATTTGATCGCATTATTGAGCATCGTTTCACCCTTGTTTACCTTCTCAAATTTGGCATTTGCGTCAACTAAATTGAGAGACAGGAATTTGTCCAGAATGTAACAACTTCGATCGTAGTCGCTCAGCAGGTATGTTATGTCATAAAAGCCCGGCTTAGTGAAGTCCTGCCTCGAAAATGCCCACTTCTCAAACAAGTAATCCGCAACCTTTTCGTTTCCAGATTTAATGACATGAATCATTGCGGATGTCGCCTCGACTCTATCTGATATTTTTCCGTCCAACTCGGGAAAATTAGCTGCCTCCACTGCCTCCTCAAGTGAAATATCCCGGAGCGTGTGCTTGGCATAGTCCCGGGAACTCAGAATTCTAGGCACATGAAATTCAGCCTGGAATACACTGTTTAGAACGCGATCCATTTCGCGGCCGGAGTTCAACGCCTGCGTCAATACATACTCCCTAAATTTATAATCCTTGCTATTTCTTAAGAATTCAATTAGATGAAGCGCTACCGCTTCCTTCATGTCGTCAAATGAAAATATCGGCGCATCTCCATATTTGACTCCGTCAGGAATGGCACGTGATAGCTCGCTTTCCGCAATAGGAAACTGCTGAAAGAAATCTTTGTGCTCAGGGTACCTCCAGAAAGGAAGGCGATTTTCGAAGTGGTCCGTTAGCGTGAGATAGCCATGCCGAAGAGATGGCAAGTTCTCGGATACGACGTAGGCATTGGCACCAAAATCTACAGTCTGGTGTTTGCTATTCAGGGGGCGACCTTCTTTCCCGATCCCTGAAAATTCAACACCAAAAAATACAAAATCATGATTACTCAAAACCTCCTTGTCTTCGGCGAAGGTTTTCGATCGAAATGACTCACCGTTACGAGACAGCATGTGATTGGATGCAATGTTCAGTGTCTTTCCATCATCCAACATGGCGTTGGTCTGATGGCGAAAGTCCCATTTTGCCATCGTTATCTTTTCCTTTAACGAGGTCTCGCTGCCCGTGAGAACTCCCAGGCGATTGCGAATCGCGGAAACATTCTTTTTTGAGAGATCGTCAAGTTTTTTAAGTGGGCTAAATCCATAGGCTTCATGCTCCCGCTTCTTTGGAAGCGCGTCGCCAGTTTTTTCGAACGCGGATCCATTAGCAAACATCAAGCCGTAAGATTGCGCAGCCACCACCTTGCGCAAGAAAGTGCCGATTTTCTGTGCGCCTGTAATTTTCGGAACGTTACTGATGTCGATCGGGTTATCGATTGAATTTTTTACATCCTTGATGTGATTTCCGATCGAGGCGGCGCTCTGCGTTAAATCGTTATCTAAATTTTTATAAATAACGCGATTGTTGCCAGGGACTACTGTCCCGATATGGATTGGCATGATATATTTTTCTCGATATAATTGGCGTCGTTAACTGATAAGTCGTCAATTAATTTGATCGACCATATCAATATTAAAGAAAATCCAGGACGGGTAGGTTATTGGCGATCACAAAATTTGCCAAAGTGGCCGAATGGAATCGCTCATTCGTAACTCTACATAATAGTATCCGCCGATTTCATCGGGCATTTCTACTATTTTTCGGGCTTTGTTCGGAAGGGGTAGTTGCGCGGCAGCGTGAGGCCGAGTAGAAAGGGCCATTGATCTATCCGCCTCGTGAACGTTAGGGCACCTCGAAACCCCGCTCTTTTGAACTAACTCTGCCGTGACGACACCGCGACTTGGCCGATTCGCGGCCCACTCGAAGGGCGGTGAGGCGATCTTTTCGCTCTCTGCCGC
>NZ_JBNCAB010000164.1:0-5261 GCF_049805555.1 Burkholderia sp. DN3021
CGGCCAGCGCAGCCGCGGCGCGGCGTCGGCCGCGCGCGCGAGCACGGCGCCGACGCGCGACACGTCGCGGATCGCGACATGCTCGCCGTGCAGGTGCGGCAGCACGAAGCGCGTGACGAGCGCGGCGGCCGTGAGCCCGGCGATCGAATACAGCCCGAGCTGCACGAGGCCCGGGAATCCGGAGAACAGCATCGACGCGAAACCGCACACGGACGTCAGCACGCCGAGCCGGATCGTCGGCCAGTACGCGGCGAGCCATGCGCGCGTCGCATCGGCCGGGCGCGCGCCGCCGCGCGTGCCGGTCTGTGCCGATTGCACGAACAGGTAGATCGAATAGTCGACGGCTTCGCCGATCAGCGTCGTGCCGAAGCCGAGCGTCAGCCCGTGGACCGTGCCGAACGCGACGCCGACCGCCGCGATCCCGGCCGCGACGCCCGTCAGCACCGGCAGCAACCCGAGCGCGAGCGTGCGCGGCGAGCGGTACAGCGTCAGCAGCAGCGCGACGATCAACACGACGCTCGCCATCGACAACCGCTCGACGTCGTGCCGGATCGTGTCGCGCATGTCGACCGAGAACACGCCGGGGCCCGTCATCGCGAGCGTGGTCGCGGCCGCGTTCGGCACGGCCTGCGTCGCGGCGGCGAATGCGCGGCGCACCGTGTCGATCGCGCGCGCCTGCGCGTCGGTATCGGAGCCGGCCGCGGCGGTCCGCACGAGGAGCACCGCGCGCGTACCGTCGTGCGACGCCCACACGCCGTCGCGGTTCGCCGGCTGCGCCGCGCTGTCGAGCTGGTCGACGAGCGCGGCGACTTCGCCGGTCGGGTCGCGCGGCAGCATCGCCTTGGCGACGAGGCCGGCCGACGAGCTCAGCAGGTCGAGGCTGTCGCCGAGCGCCTGATGCAGGCCGTCGGCGCTGAAGCGCTGCGGCGTGACCGCCGGGCTCAGCAGGTAGCGGTGATCGAAGATGAACTGCCGGTCGCGCGCGTCGTTCGCGGCTTCGCCGTTGTTCACCGCCGCGAACTGCGGATCGGTGCGCAGCGTGCCGGCGATGCGCCGCGACAGCGAGGCGCGCGTACTTGCATCGCCGCCGTCGATCGCGACGAGGATCAGCCGCGACACGATGCCGTCGCGCAACTGGTCGACGAGCACGCGCTGCCCGGCGCTCGGCGAGTTTGGCAGGAACGCTGACAGATCGGCCGTGAAGTGCGCGCGGCCGATCGCGACGCCGCACGCGACGAGCGCGAGCAGCCACACGAGCACCGCGCGCTGCCGCAACGCGTGCAGGCGGCGCATGACGGGCGACGGACGGATGCGCTGCTCGTCCATCAGTTCGGATTCGCCGGAACGGGTTGCAGGCGCATCACGGAATGATCGCCGTCGGCCTGCCGGATCGCGACGCCGCGCAACACATCGCGCGTGCCGTCGAGCGTGATCGTGCTGACCACCTTCAGCATCCGCGAGTCGAGCGGCGTGAGCGTCAGCGTCCAGTCGTCGCCGCGCCCGGCGAGCGCGACCTTGTACACCTGTTCGAGCGCGAAGCGGTTGCCGGCGAGCGTCGCACGGATGCTGTCGATGAACGCGCCGAGTTCCGGATAGCGCGCGAGCGCGAGCGTGTACTTGCGGTTGTTGCGCTCGACGGTGAGCATGTCGCCGTCGACGACGAGGTGTTCGGGCTTCGGGCTCAGCGTGTGCTTTTCCAGATGATCGGGCGCGACGAACACGAGTTCGCCGGACGATTCGACCGGCTGCGTGGCGATCGACAGGTACTTCGTTTCGGTGAACGTTGCGCGTCCCGACTTGTGCTGCGCGAGCGTCGACATCAGCCGGTCGAGGTTCCAGGCCGAACCCGTGTCGGCCGCGTGCGCGGGCACGGCCAGCGTGATCGCTGCGGCGGTTGCGGCGAGCAAGCGGGCGCCGCGGTGCAGCGCGAGCGGGAACGGGAGCAGGAAGCGGCGAACGGCGGTCATGCGTCGGAATCCCTCGTGGCGGGCAGGTCGGCAGCGGCGCACGCAGCGTCGCGGCGCGCGGCCGCAGCGTCGCCGACTTGCCAGAAATCGAAATAGTTGAACCAGTTGTACGGCGCTGCTCGGCAGTACTTGTCGAGCAGCGCGACGTAGCGCGCGAGTGCCGCGTCGACGGCCGCCGCGCGCGCGTCGCGCCGCACGTCGGAGAAATCGGCGAGCGTTTCGAAGTGCACGTCGTAGCGATTGCCGTCGCGATAGAGGCCCGTCATGAAGATCACCGGGCGTCGCAGCATCGCAGCCATGTAGAGCGGGCCGAGCGGGAATGCGGCCGGCGTGCCGAGCAGCGGCAGCCGCCGCAGCGACGCGGCCGCGTCGTCGCGCAGCGTGCGGTCGGCGAGCATGCCGATCATGCAGTTCGCGTCGAGGCGCTCGCGTACTTTCAGCATCGAGTCGACCTGCCCGAGCGGAATCACTTCCGGCGTCGCGGCCGGATTCACCGCGGCGAGCGTCGCGTTGATCTTGCGCGCATTGTTCTCGTACATCGTGACGACGACGCGCAGGTCCGGGTGCGTGCGCCCGATCGCGCGCACGACCTCGAAGCTGCCGAGGTGCGCACCCATCAGGAACGCGCCGCGTCCGCCCGCGAGCGCATCGTCGACGAGCGTTTCGCCGTGCAGCCGGATGTCGAACAGGTCGAAGCGCCCGTTCATCAGATAGATGCGGTCGTGGATCGTCGCCGCGAACGTGAACACGTGCCGGTACACGTCGCGCCAGCGTGCGGGGCGGCCGAGCAGGCGACGCAGGTAGTCGCGCGACGCGGCGCACGCGACCGGCGAGAACAGCACGAAATACGTCGCGATTAGATGCAGCACGATGCGCGCGCGCTGCCGGCCGAAGCGCAGCGAGATCCACGTCATCGCGCGCAGCAATCCCGCGTTGCTGCGCTCCTGGCGCTCGGCCCACGCGGTGCGCTTCATGGCTGGGCACCGTCCTGCACGGCCGGCGGCGCGGACAGCACGCCGGTCGCGACATCACGCGACCCGGCGCGCAGCGTGAAGCGGATCGCGCCGCTGGCCGAGGCGTCGAACGCGAGATCGAGCGGTTCGTCGGGCGCGACCGGGCTGAGGAATTTCGCGGAACCGAGCCGCCACGCGTGTAGCGGACGGTTCAGCGCCGCGCCGATCGCGTGGATCGCGTGATCGAGCAGCACGACGCCCGGCACGACCGGATGACCGGGGAAGTGGCCGGGCAGCGCCGGATGGTCGGCGGGAATCGTGAACGCGAGTGCGGGCGTGCCGGCCGCGTCGCGCGAGGGAAGCGGTGCGGCCGCGGCGCGTGCGTGTCGTGCGACGAGCGCGGCCAGCACGTCGCGCGGCAGTTTGCCCGTTTCGTTGCGCGGCAGCGCGTCGACGAACACGAGCGGGCGCGGCATGAACGCGGGATCGATCCGCTCGCGCAGCGCGCGCTGCAGATCGGTGGCCGCGAGCGTCGGCGCGACGACGAGCGCGACGAGGCGTGTGACGGGTTCGAGGCTCGTATCATCGTGCGCGGCCGCGGTTTCGTCGGGCATGAAGAACACGCCGTCGACCACCTCCGGAATCGCGTTGAGCTGATGGTTCAGGTATGCGAGCGACGTGCGCTTGCCGGCGATGTTGACGAGATCGGCCTTGCGGCCGTGCAGCAGGAAGCGGCCGTCGCCGAGCAGTTCGAGCGCATCGCCCATCGGCACGGGTGCCTCGACGTGTCCGCCCGACACCCAGACGGTCGGCCCGCCGCCGTCGCCGGCGCCGTCGCTTGCGGGCTCGTCGCGCGCGTCGAGCTGGATGCCGGGGAACAGCTGCCACGCTGCGCCCTGCGACGTGCGGCGGGTCGCGATCTGGCCGGTCTCGGTGCTGCCGTAGATCTCGACGAGCGGTGCGTCGAGCGCGGCCTCGGCTTCGCACGCGAGCTTCTCCGACAGCGGCGCGGTGGCCGACAGCACGAGCGCCGCGCGCGGCAGTGCATGGCCGGCCGACAGCAGCGCGCGCAGGTGGATCGGCGACGTGACGAGCACGCGCGGCTGCGGGATCGCGTCGAGTTCGTCGCGAATGTCGACCGGGTAGAACGGCTGGCGGTTGCTGAACGCGAGGCCGCCGATCAGCGCGAGCAGCACCGTCGATTCGAAGCCGTACATGTGCTGCGCGGGCACCGTGCCGATCAGCGTGGCCGCGCGGCCATCGAGCAGCCCGAGGCGGTCGGCCGCCGCGCGCACGCAGCCGACCAGGAAGCCCCAGGACTTGCGGTGCGGCACCGGCGCGCCGGTCGAGCCGGACGTGAACACGTACGCCATGATCCGCGCCGCATCGATCTGCGGCACGGCGAACGGCGCATCGTCGGCGAGGTCGCCGGGGGCGGCGTCGGGATACGCGAAGCGTGGCAGGTCGATCGCGCAGTCGTGCGCGTCGTGCAGGCAGAACGCATCGGGCGCGAACGACGCGAGCTGGCGGACCATTTCCGGCGTGTGCGTCGACGGCAGCAGGCTGACCCTGCCGGAGACGAGCGCCGCGCACAGGCTGACCGCGAAGCGGTAGCGGTCGCGGCACACGTTGAACACGTGATTGCCGGCGGGCAGCGCGGCGGCCACGCGCGCGACGTCGGCGACGAACGCGCGCACGGTGACGGGCGCGCCGTCGCGCCAGGCGATCGTCTGGTCCGGCGACGAATGGAATACCAGCGGGTGAGTCGGCATAAATCGGTAAAAACGGGAGCGAAGGCCGGCGCGGCCGCGTTGCGGCGCCGCGCCGGCCGTGAATTCATCGTGACGCCTGCGACGCGTGGGTTGTCGCGCGATACGCGCGCACCGCGTCGACCATTCGCGGCCGCGGCTCGTGCGGCAGCGCGAAGCGCCGGCAGGCATGCTCGGCGGCGAACATCACGGCGACGAGCGGCAGCGACAGGTAGTTCGCGAACGTCGACCACGTGACGATCGGCGCGGTCGCGAACAGCAGCGTCGACACGGCGGCGATCGCGACGAAGAACAGCGTCCACGCGAGCGTGATCTGCCGCGTATAGCGCGCGACGGCCGGCGTGACCGCGCCGTGGATCATCGTCGCGAAGCGCGTGCACAGCGGCACCTCGCCTGCCGCGAGCGTGCGGCCGAACAGCAGCGCCATCGCGACGTTGAAGCTCGCGTGTTCCAGATACAGGCCCCATTCGAAGTGCCGCGCGAGCGGCGCGCGCGCGGCCCACAGTGCGGCGGCGGCCAGCAGCCACGCCGGCACGAACCATGCACGTCGCGGCGAGCGCAGCGCCGCGCCG
>NZ_JBNCAB010000165.1:0-5060 GCF_049805555.1 Burkholderia sp. DN3021
GGGGGGGGGGGGGGGGTTGGTCGGGGGGGGGGCCGCGGGGGGGCTGGGCCGCCTGCTTTTCCTGCTGCTGGCGCGGCGGCCGGCCCTGCTGCTCGCGCGCATCGGCCGCACCATCCGGGTGCCGGGCCGACGGCGCTTTGGCCCGCGTTGGCGCGGGACTTTTAGGTACATTCGACATGGGGGCGCATTATAATCCCGCCCATGAATTCCCAAACCGACCTCCCTCCCGCCCAGACCGGCGCCGCGACGCCGCCGGCCGCCGACGATTCGGCCGCCAGCCACGCGCAGTTCGTCGACTGGATGCGCTCCGTCGCGCCCTATATCCACAAGTTCCGCAACAGCACGTTCGTCGTGGGGTTCGGCGGCGAGGTGGTGCAGCAGGGGCTGCTGAACGCGCTCGTGTCCGACATCGCGCTGCTGCAGGCGATGGGCATCCAGATCGTGCTCGTGCACGGCTCGCGCCCGCAGGTCGAAGAGCAGCTGAGCCTGCACGGTGTCGAATCCGAGTTTTCGCACGGCCTGCGCATCACCGATGCGCGCGCGCTCGAATCCGCGAAGGAAGCGGCCGGCGAAGTGCGTCTCGACATCGAGGCCGCAATCAGCCAGGGTCTGCCGAACTCGCCGATGGCGCACGCGCACATCAGCGTCGTGTCGGGCAACTTCGTGACCGCGCGGCCGGTGGGGATTCTCGACGGGGTCGATTTCGCGCATACGGGCATCGTGCGCAAGATCGACGCCGAATCGATCCGCCATTCGCTCGCGAGCCGCAAGCTGGTGCTGCTGTCGCCGCTCGGCTTCTCGCCGACCGGCGAGGCGTTCAACCTGTCGATGGAAGACGTCGCGTCGGCCGCCGCGATCGCGCTGCGCGCCGACAAGATCGTGTTCCTGACCGACGGCCCCGGCATCGTCGACGACGAAGGCGGGCTGATCCGCGAAATGTCGCTCGACGCGGCGGCGGAGCTGCTCGATTCCGGCAACATCCAGGGCGACGACGCGTTCTTCCTGAAGCACTCGATCCGCGCGTGCCGCGGCGGCGTGACGCGTGCGCACCTGATTCCGCAATCGCTCGACGGCAGCATGCTGCTCGAACTGTTCCTGCACGACGGCGTCGGCACGATGATCTCGTACGAGAACCTCGAAAGCCTGCGCGAAGCGACGCCGGACGACGTCGGCGGCATCCTGTCGCTGATCGAGCCGCTCGAGACGGACGGCACGCTGGTGCGGCGCGGCCGCCACCAGATCGAACGCGACATCGACCACTTCTCGGTGATCGAGCACGATGGCGTGCTGTTCGGCTGCGCGGCGCTGTATCCGTATCAGCAGGAGAAGATCGGCGAGATGGCGTGCCTGACGGTCGCGCCGGAAGCGCAGGGCTCGGGCGACGGCGAACGCCTGCTCAAGCGCATCGAGCAGCGCGCGCGCGCGCGCGGCCTCACGCACATCTTCGTGCTCACGACGCGCACCGAGCACTGGTTCCTCAAGCGCGGCTTCGTCAAGGTCAGCGTCGACGACCTGCCGGAAGACCGCCGCAAACTCTATAACTGGCAGCGCAAGTCGCTCGTGCTGATGAAACAGCTCTGAGCGGCGCAAGACGCCCGCCCTCCCCCAGTCCGATTACAGGAGAAGTACACGATGGCCCGTATGATTCAATGCGCGAAGCTCGGCAAGGAAGCCGAAGGTCTCGATTTCCCGCCGCTGCCGGGCGAACTCGGCAAGCGCATCTATGAAAGCGTCTCGAAGGAAGCCTGGCAGGGCTGGCTCAAGCAGCAGACGATGCTGATCAACGAAAACCGCCTGAACATGGCCGACCCGCGTGCACGCCAGTACCTGATGAAGCAGACCGAGAAGTACTTCTTCGGCGACGGCGCGGACCAGGCGTCCGGCTACGTGCCGCCGACGGAAGGCTGATGACGTGATGCGCGGAATCGGCAGCCTGCCGGCCGCGTGATCCAGAGAAAACGGCACCGTGTATCGCACGGTGCCGTTTTTCATTTGGGGTCGCGCGATCGACGCGACTCAACCGGCCGGTTTCAGCGCGCCGCCGTCGCCCGGCTGCTGCGGCCCGCCGCTCGCGCTTTCGGCGCTTCCGCCTTCGGTACCCCATTCCGCGGCATCGCTGCGCTCGGCGCTCGACAGCTCGTCCGCGCGATACCCGGTGCGGTTCAGCAGCGCCAACATGCAAATGAGCGACACGAGCGCGTAAAGTCCCGACGCGACCGCGACGCCGACGATGCTGCCGGTCGAATTGAGGATCGCCTGCGCGAGCACGGGCGTGCCGCCGCCGACGACGAGCGCGCTCAGTTGATACGCGAGCGACAGGCCCGTATAGCGGATGTTGGCCGGAAACACGCGCGCGAGCACGCCGCCGACCGCGCCGTAGAACATCGCGGACGGAATCGTCGAGATGCACATGCCCGCGACGGCCACCCAGTACGAGCGCGTCGCGAGCGCATGGAACATCACGGGCATCAGCACGATTTCCGGAATCAGGATCCAGCACATCGCGCGCCGCATGTCGATCTTCGACACGAACCACGCGCCGACCGGCTGCATCAGGAACTGCACGACGAGCGAGATCGACAGGATGCCGAGGAACGTGCCCTGCGCGTAGCCAAGCTCCTTGGTCGCCCACGACAGCGCGAACGTGCTGCGGAAATACGTGACGTTGATCACCGGCAGCGTGCCGGCCGCGAGCAGCACGACCACCCAGTGATCGCGCACGACGTCGCGCAGCGGCAGCTTCACCGTGCGCTTGCGCGCAAGCACGCGCTGCATGTCGGCCGATTCCTCGAGCTTCAGCCGGATCACCATGCCGATGATCACGAGCACCGCCGACAGCAGGAACGGAATGCGCCAGCCCCACATCAGGAAGGACGGCGTCGGCAGCGCGCTCAGCGCGAAGAACGCGGCGGTCGCGAGCAGGTTGCCGGTGGGCGAGCCCTGCTGCGCAAATGCCGCGTACAGGATGCTGCGGTGCTTCGGTGCGTTCTCGCTCGCGATCAGCACCGCGCCGCCCCACTCGCCGCCGACCGCGATGCCCTGCAGCACGCGCAGCACGACGAGGCCGGCCGGCGCCCATACGCCGATCTGCGCATAACCTGGCAGCAGGCCGATGCCGGTCGTCGCGAGGCCCATCATCACCAGCGTGATCACGAGCGCGGTCTTGCGGCCGACGCGATCGCCGAGATGCCCGAACACGATCCCGCCGAGCGGCCGCGCGGCGAAGCCGGCCCAGAACGTGACGAACGCGAGCAGCGTTGCGACGCCCGGGTCCATCGTGCTCGAAAAGAACACCTTGCCGAACACGAGCGCCGCGGCCGTGCCGTAGATGTAGAAGTCGTACCACTCGATCGTGGTGCCGACGAACGCCGCGAAGGCGGCGCGGCCGGGCCGCGGCTGAACGGCGGGCGGGGATTGCGGACGGCTCATCGATGTCTCCAGGTTGGTGTTCGGGGGCGCGACTGCCGCGCGCCTTTCCCGGTTGGCCGGCATTGCGCCGCCGGCCGGCGGCGTCGTGTCGGTCGGGTGCGCCTAGTCGGGCACCTGGCCGGGTGTCGTTTTCAGCACGCCGGCATCGAGCAGTTGCTGCTGAAGCGTGCGATCGACGCCGAGCCGATCGAGCACCGCGCGCGTGTCGCGGCCGAGCGCGGGCGGCGGCGTTCGATAGGTGGCCGGCGTGCGCGACAGCTTCACCGGCGACGCGGTACCGCGATACGCGCCGATCTCGACGAACAGGTTCCGGTGCAGCGCATGCGGATCGTGCGCGACGTCGGCCACCGTTCGCACCGGCCCGCACGGCACGCCGGCCGCCATCAGGTCACGCGCGAGCGGCTCGCAGGCATGCGCGGCGAGCCGCGCTTCCAGTTCGGCCTTCAGCTCGGGCCGGTGCGCGCAGCGGCTGCGGTTGTCGACGAAGCGCGGATCGCCCGCGAGCGCCGGCGCGCCGAGATGCGCGACGAGCCGCGCGAACTGCCGGTCGTTGCCGACCGCGAGGAAAATCGGCACGGTCGACGTGCAGTAGCTGTCGTACGGCGCGATGTTCGGATGCGCATTGCCGCTGCGCGCCGGGACGCGCCCCGAGCCGAAGAAGTTCGGCAGGTGCGGATGCAGCAGCGACACGCCGCAGTCGTACAACGCGATGTCGATCGACTGCCCGCGCCCGCTCTTCTCGCGCTCCGCAAGCGCCAGCAGGATGCCCGCGAGCGCGTTGAGCCCCGTGACCATGTCGACGATCGGCAAGCCGATGCGCGTCGCGTCGCCGTCGCGCTCGCCGTTGACGCTCATCAGCCCCGCCATCGCCTGGATCACCGCGTCGTAGCCGGGCAGCCCGCCGAGCGGACCGTCTGCACCGAAACCCGTCACCGCGCAGTGGATCAGGCGCGGGAAGCGCGGCTGCAGGTCGCGCGCATAGTCCATTCCCCAGCGCGCGAGCGTGCCGGGCTTGAAGTTCTCGACGAGCACGTCGGCGTCTTCGAGCAGGCGCCACAGGATCGCGCGCCCTTCTTCGCGCGACAGGTCGAGCGCGAGCCCTTCCTTGTTGCGGTTGACGCCCATGAAGTACCACGCGGTGTCGCCGAGGAACGGCGGCCCCCACCCGCGCGTCTCGTCGCCGTCCGGCGGCTCGATCTTGACCACCGTCGCGCCGTGATCGGCGAGCGCCTGCGTGCAGTACGGGCCGCCGAGCACGCGGCTCAGATCGACGACCTTCAGGCCGTCCAGTGCGCCTCGCGTCGCGTTCATCGTTCGACCTCCGGCAGCAGGTCGAGCGCCGTGTCGAGCGACACCGGCGTGCCGCGCAACAGCGCATCGAATGCGGCCGATTCGTCGTCGCGCGAGGCCGGCGCGAGCGGATCGACCGGCAGCAGCTTGTGGCGCACGACCAGGTGCGCGAGCGCGAGGCGCCGGAAATCCGGCGCGAGCCGTACGCCCTCGCAGGCCATCAGCACGGCCGCGCTCGCGTAGTACAGCGCGGAGGCGGCCTGCCGCACGCGCGCGTCGTCGCCTTCCGCCGCGACCCGTGCGAGCGCGTCGCAGGCGCGCGCGAGAACGCGCCGCAGCGC
>NZ_JBNCAB010000166.1:0-4909 GCF_049805555.1 Burkholderia sp. DN3021
GTCCACTTTGCTTCCCACTAAAAAATTTAGTGGGAACTACGATACATTCGATCAGGCCCCGTGGCCGAACGGCCAGCTCGAGCCGCTTACGGCGGCGCTGCTGGAGGTGACGCAGCAGCGCAGCGCGCTGCAGGGCACGCTGGAGTCGTTCGGCGGCAAGCTGGACGTGCTGGTGGCAAACCAGCATGGCGTGACGATCAACGGACTGACGACGCTGAATGTAGGGCGGTTAGGCGTGACGACGGGTCAGGTGCTGCCGCAAGCGGACGGTACGGTGCGGATTGGTGTGACGCAAGGCGACGAGGCCACCTCTACCTCGCGCGTGGTCGATTTGTGCAAGAACGCCGCGCTCCACTACGGCATACTGAAATTTTTTGTTGAATCAAATCACGCGTGAAGAAGGTTGCTCACATGTTGCCGATCGTTGGCTCGCATTCTATCGTTAGTGCGCAATCCACGGATAGTGCTCCCTCAAGAAATCCAGATATTACCACGCACGTAAACGTATTATTAAATGGTAGCGCAAAGAACTTCCACGTTTCGACTTGGGGGAATCGTGCTGCTGAGGACCATTTATTTTCCGAGTCGGGTGTAATGTTGCGTCAACCGTGGATCGATGCAACCGATTTTGAGCGCCGAGTTGCGCAATTGCCGCAGGCAGAGCGACTCGCCCTTAGGCAGTGGACATCCACCGAAGATGAAAGTGGGCGCTACAGTGACAATACAAAAGTCATATCTGGCGGAATGAATTATGAGCTAAATGCGAAGCTGGCTTCAGGGGAACCACTTTCCACCGAAGAGTCGAATATGGTAGTAAACATGGATCGCGCTCTCATTGACTTGCCTACACTTCCCGGTGAATTTCTTCGCGTAGTCGAGCATAGTCGTGACTGCCCACCTCCTTGGGGATCGATCATCCAGGTTGACGATGTGGTATCGAATTTTCCATGTTTCATGAGCGCGTCTACAACCGCAGATTGTTAGTTCAAAAGAGCGGTTTTTCGAGGTGCCCTTCAGAAGCCCGGCGTCGTCTACGCCGATCGCGGCTACGATTCCACGCGACACCGACGTGCGCTGCGTGAGCGCGGCATCAGGCCCGTGATTGCGAAGCGCCGGACCGAACACGGCAGCGGGCTCGGAAAGTATCGTTGGATGGTCGAACGTACGCACTCCTGGCTCCACAATTTCCGTCGTCTACGCACGCGCTTCGAGCGACGTGCCGACATTCACGAAGCATTCTTGAAACTTGGCTGCGCGCTCGTCTGCTGGAACATCTTCAGGCGAGCTGAGCAAGGTTTTTGAACTGACCTTTTATGAAAATCCCCCTCCCTCCCCCGCCCTCCTCTCAAATTGTGGCTCAACAAAACCCAGAAAAAAACGATACGTTTTCACTAGAGAGCCAAATCCGAAATGGAATGAGCCACGCCACAGAAGTTGCTTTGGCAAGAAAGATCGCAGCCACTCCCGCTGCGCAATCCGCCATTCAAGCCGCGCTCAATACTGCCTGGAATGTATTGCTCTCTCTTCATGGGGAGAAGGATGGGACGCTGGGCATTATTCAAGCTGTTTCGCCTGTTAAAAATTACAGCGTTTATGAGGGAGGAGTGGTGCAGGTTCCCGATTTCTCCTGGGTCGGTAGCGTCGGTCACAACGGCATTGCGATTATGAGGGTCAGATATCATGGCGATCTTAGAGAGCAATGCTGCCAGTTTAATTCACTAATCTGCAGCCAATTTTTCCTTAATTCCTTGGAGCGCATTGCGAACCTCTCGGATTCAGAGAGGGGGCGATTTTCAAATTTGATAGATTTCAATCTTCTTTTGAAAAAAAACAAGAAAAATGACGGCGATTTATTTCGATATCAAGACCGCTTTAAAGAGTGTCAATCCAAAAGCCGCGAACGCGTTGTCGGAGACACGCCGTTGGAAAGTGCAGAATATCTGGTGGCAAATCGTAGTTTGTCAGTGCCGCAATTGAAATATCATCTTCAGGCGGATGGAAATCGAGCCAAGGTGGCATCTGATTATTTTTTAAAATCCGCCGCAACAGCGACGGAATTTGCAAAGAACAATGCCATCCCATTGGATGATATTAAAATACAAAGCGGTTATGGAAAATCTGTTTGGCGTCCTGCATCAGACAGTGATTTTAATAAAAGGGCCTCAGATGCCAACCTGCCAGTGCTAGCTGGAGTATCGGGCACAACATTTTGGTTCATGCTTGCGGGACGCATACTTGCTCCGGGTGCGAAAGCTGAGCTCGAGATAGAGGACGATCGTGCATGGAGCGAGCTTATGCGTTTTGCATTGTATGCCGACCTCGTTCAAGATGAACATCATTCTTTTGTCGAAGTCAATGCAGGTGCAGCAGAGCAAGGGCTGGAAATGCAATGGAATGAGGTTATTTATTTGGAACCTTTTTCAAATCGCATTGGAAACCGAAAATTTTCAATCGGCAACGAAGAAATGCAAAATCTTGTTCGGCAAGTATTCCATGAGGAAACAGAGGCGGCGCCGGGAATTCGGACGGCCGATAAGCCAGTAAGTATTGCTGGCAAACGAGAATGAGGCTTAACTTTGGCGAACCCCACGAGCCCCGCATGAAGTGCATTGTTGTTCTGACTGAAGTCGAGGAACAGACCTTGCAACAGCGCCGACTTGATGCGCCAATTATGGTGGTGCCAAATTTAATTTCTATCACGACATCTAGAGTTCAGAATGCCACCTATTGAAAGCAACCTTTCCACTCATGCGTCACGCCGCAATTGCGGCGCAACAGAACCAAAATATGAAGTGGCTTCCCAGGAGGTTGCCAAACATGTAACCGATTGGTTTGAATATTGCAACAAGAAGGAAGTGCTGAAGTTGTTGGATAATTTTATTCGAAAGGGTGAGGATAAATCTTTTCTCGCGTACCGGAGACTGAGGGAGTATGCGGGCGAGGGTTATAAAGGTAATTTTTCGCAGGATGTCGCTGACGGCGGTCAAGTGCTTGTTCAGACGATACGTTATCGTGGAAATGATTGCATTTCCAGGCAATACAACATTGCCAGCCTGCCTGTCAGGGCGGCCGCCACCGAAGAAACGGGGGCATCAGTATCGCAAAAAAATATAGCCGATGTGATAGCTGAGTTTAATGGGGGAAAGCCATTCCTGGTGTCCGTTCAAAATGAAAGCGGGAATGCGCAGCGAATTAATGGGGTGATTTTAGATCTACATTCCTTTCAAAACTCCAATTCGATTCGACGAGACAACTTTAATTTGCACTCTTTATCCGATATGACGATTTCGCATAATAAGTGCAATTTATCTGGCAGCGTCCTTTGTAGGAAATCGAAGGCCAATCTATACTCACCTGTTGGCACTTTGAATACTCACCCGCAGGCCATGGTTTCGATTCTGCCGAAATTTCTTCAATCGCAAGGCATTGATAGGGAGGGCGCCTATTATGAGTCGCTTGAGCATTACAAAAATCTCATCCTGAACAATACTGGATTATATTATCGCAACAACACATGGCCCCTCGAGCTTCAACCTATAATTGATTTTGCGAGCAAAGAAAAGCACTTGCTGGCTGGCTTGACCGCGGCAATCATTTTCAATGTGGAAGATGTATCCATACAAAATGCATTTACAACTGCGGGTCTTACGGAGAATCGGAAATTTTCCGCCTTTGTCGGGAGTGGCAATAATGCCTACTCTGCTCTTGTTTCGGGTGATATATGTGATCCCGTATTCCGAGATAAGAAATTTAAGTTAAGCGAAGGCGGAACATCTCTCGATTCGAGGGAAAATAACCAGGAAACACTTGGGAGCCTGCTAAAGCATGTGACGAAGCATAGATCGGGTGAATTCGAACCCCTCACCGAACTTCTGTTTCTCGTTGAGAGGCAAGATGTGCGAGACGGAATTTCTGCGATTGCCGTTGACCTGTCTTCTGGTGGATTTGCGCCCATGAATAAAGGCGAGGTTGGTCAATATTTGATTGCCAATCAAGATCTATTTCAAATCTTGAAGAAAGACATTGGCGATCTTCCCTGTGTCGCGCTCTATTACGACAAGGAATCTGGTGGCGAACGGCAGCTTGTCAAGATTGAATGGAATGAGCAAGGCGCATTTGTCAGTGAATGATGGCGTTGTTGGGGGCTTTGTTCAGCAGGGTCCTTGCGGGGCGACCGGGAGGGTTCTGTCGCGCTAAAAGTCTCTAACAAAATGATTGGGCACCTCGAAAAACCGTTCGGACGCTGGCATGATGCCACTGAGGCCGAAGGCATGAGGATGTGAAGATGATCAAGGTGAGTCTGTTCGCGGAGCAGGAACGTGAGACCAAGCTGGACAAGATAGGTGATGCGCTGAGCAAGCTGGGCGAGCACGTGGATTTTGCGGCGCTGGGAGGAGATCGACGAGGCGGTGCCCCGGCCGGGCGGAGAGCGCGGTGGTCGCCCGCCGTTTCCGACCGAACTGATGGTGCGGGTGCTGGTGGTGCAGCAGCTCTACAACCTCAGCGACGAGCAGATGGAGTTCCAGCTGCTGGACCGGCTGAGTTTTCAGCGTTTTGTGGGGCCGTCAGTGGCTTCTGGTGCCGACCGATATCTTTCAGCTTCCCGGCCTTCGCCGCGCGCACCCAGTTTGCCAGCGTTTTCATTGGGATCGACAACCGCCGGGAAGCTTCCGATACCCCAACACCTTCAGTCAACGCCAACTTGACCGCTTCGTCGCGAAGCTCCTTCGTATAGACCGCTCTTGGAATTCGATTCATCCATGCCTCCGTTTCTCGATTTTACGAAACGTTGGCTTCCATTTTTTTCGCCCGGCCTCAATCCGCTCCAGTCTTGAAGCGATCGAGCGCTTGCCTGCTGATGATCGGGCAGTCTGCGCCAACGAGTTTCGAGAAGTCGAGAAGGATCATG
>NZ_JBNCAB010000167.1:0-4582 GCF_049805555.1 Burkholderia sp. DN3021
GCCCCGGACGCGGGGAGGTTGAGCAGATGCTGGAGAGCGCGGCGGCGCTGTACGTGCGCGGCGCGGCGCTGGACTGGGCAGCGTTGCATCGTGTCGACCGGCCGGTCAAGGTCGCGCTACCAACCTATCCGTTCCAGCGCAAGCGCCATTGGGTCGATGCGAGCCAGCACGCCGATGCGTCCGCGCACCGGCACGCGGCGTCCGACGAAGGCGGCCTGCACACGCTGCTCGGCCGGCGCCTGAAGCTGCCGCGCTCGGCCGAGGTGCGCTTCGAGGCCGAATTCCGCCCAGACTGGCCCGCCTACGTGGACCACCATCGCCTGTTCGGCGCGATGGTCGTGCCCGGCGCGTCGCACATCGCAATGTTCCTGGCCGCAGCCGAGGCGGTCTACGGCGAAGCCGGCTGCGTCGTCGACGAAATCCTGTTCCTGCGGCCGTTCGTGATGCCCGAGGCGGGACGGCGCACGGTGCAGATCGTGATGCGGCCGGCGGCGGCCGGCCAGTCGCACGCGATCGAGATGGTCACGCTCGCGCCGCAACGCGATCCCGCCGACGACGCGGCGTGGACCCTCCACGTCGAGGCGCGCAGCATTCGCGGCCCGCGCGCGTTGCCGCCGGCCCCGGACGCATCGGAGCTGGACGCGGTCAAGGCGCGCTGTGCGGACTACCTGTCGGGCGCCGACTTCTATTCGAAAGTGTGGATTCCCGGCATGGACACGGGCAATTCGTTCCGCTGGATCGACGAGATCTGGCGGGGCGACGCGGAGGCGCTGTGTCGCACGCGCCTGCCGGCGCTGCTCGAACCGATCGACGGGCCGTTCCACGCCGGCCTCGTCGAATCCGGCTTCCAGCTGCTCAACAGCTGCTGGCAGTTCGCGACCGAGGAGCTGCTCAAGACCGACTACATCTACGTGCCGTTCAGCATCGACAGCTATCGCCTGTACGGACGCCCCGCGACCGACCGGCTGTGGGTCCATGCGCGGATCGTCCGGCAGGGCGAGGGCGAGGAGAACGGCGTGACCGCGGATATCCGGGTGTTCGAGGATTCGGGGCGCGTGATCGCGCACGTGCGCGGCTTCGAGGTGCGCCGCCTGCATCGGGGCGCGGTGCACGCGCTATTGCAGGGCGACGGAACGGATCGCCTGTTCGCGACCCGCTGGCAGCGCCTCGACGACCTGGCGACACCGCCGCTGCCGGCCGACGACTGCGTGCTGGTCGTCGGCGACGGCGCGGGAACCGGCGCGGCGCTGGCTGCCCGGCTGCGCGGCGCGGGAGTGCGCTGCGTGCAGGTCGATGCGGCATCGCACGCCGGCGACGACCTGACCGTGCCGCTGGCCGATCCGGCGAGCGAGGCGGCATGGCGCGAAGCGCTGCGCGCGGTCGCGGCGCGTGCGGGCAAGGGCACGCTGCATGTCGTGGACCTGCG
The DNA here is from genome assembly GCF_049805555.1 of Burkholderia sp. DN3021. Taxonomy (NCBI): domain Bacteria; kingdom Pseudomonadati; phylum Pseudomonadota; class Betaproteobacteria; order Burkholderiales; family Burkholderiaceae; genus Burkholderia; species Burkholderia sp. DN3021. The sequence goes on from NZ_JBNCAB010000167.1 coordinate 1,427, forward strand.
CGCACTGGACCTCGGTGCCGAGGCCGACACGCCGGCCGACCCGCTCGCGGTCCAGGAGCGGCTGTGCGGCGGCGCGCTCGCGCTCGTCGGCGCGCTGGCGCAGGTCGGCAGGCCGGCCCGCGTGAGCTTCGTCACCCGCGGCGCGCAGGAGCCGGGCGGCACGCTGAACGTCGAGCGCGCGACACAGGCGACGCTGGCCGGGCTTGCGCGCGTGGTCGCGGCCGAGCATCCGGAATCGCGTTGCCGCACGATCGACCTGGATCCCGCGACGGCCGACCCGGCCGCGGCGCTGGCGCCGCTGCTGCACGCCGCGCCGGACGAACTGCAGCTCGCGATCCGCGACGGCGCGGTGCATGTTGCCCGCCTTGCGCGCGCGAAGCCGGCCCGCCGGGACGCGCCGCCGCTGGAGCCGAACGGCAGCTACCTGATCACGGGCGGGCTCGGCGGGCTGGGCTTGCGCCTTGCGCAGCAGCTCGCGCAGGCCGGCGTGAAGCGGCTCGTGCTGATGTCGCGCGGCACCCCTGACGCCGCCGCGGCCGCCGCGATCGACGCGCTGCGCAAGCAGGGCTGCACGGTCGAGCTGGCCCGCTGCGACGTCGCCGATCTCGCGGCGCTGCGCGCCGCATGGCACGAGACCGTGCTGTCCGGCCCGCTGCCGCTGAAGGGCATCTTCCACGCGGCCGGCGCGCTGCGCGACGGAGTGCTGGGCGGCCAGTCGTGGGCGGAGTTCGCGGTGCCGTTCCACGCGAAGGTCGCGGGCGCGCTCAACCTGCATGCGCTGAGCCTCGACGCGCCGCTCGACTGCTTCGTCTGCTTCTCGTCGATCAGCGCGCTGTTCGGCACCGCCGGGCAGGGCAACTACGCGGCGGCGAACGCGTACCTAGACGCGCTCGCCGGCGCCCGCCGCGCGCTCGGGCTGCCGGCCACGAGCATCCAGTGGGGGCCGTTCGCCGAGGTCGGGATGGCGGCCGCGCTCGATCGCGCGCATCGCGACAAGACGGCCGCGCGCGGTCTGCAGGCGCTGTCGCCGGACGAACTCCTCAAGTACGTCGAAGCGGCGCGGCGCGCCGACGTGGCCACGGTCGTGATCGGCAACGACGACTGGCAGCGCTATGCGCAGACCGAACCGTCCGAGGGCGTGTGCAAGCTGCTCGCCGACTGGTTCCCGAAGGAGGCGGCCGACGCCGCGCCCGTCGCGACCCACGACGTGCGCGACCGCTTCGACGCGCTGGCGCTGCCGGCCCTGCACGACGCGCTGGCGACCTATCTGCAGGCGCAGATCGCGGTGATGCTCGGCCGCACCGCCGAGGAGGTCGCGCCAACCCGCGGCTTCCTGGAGCTCGGGCTGGATTCGCTGGCCGCCGTCGAGTTTCGCAGCAAGGTGCAGCGCGACCTGCGGCTGTCGTTGCCCGCGACCTTCGCGTTCGACTACGGCAACGTCGAGCTCGGCGCCGACTTCCTGTTCGAGCGGCTGAAGGCGGAACGCGTGCCGGCGGCGGACGAGCCGGTGCCGGCGGCCGGGGCCGGGAATCCGGGGCAAGCGGCGGGACAGCCGGCGGGACAGCCGGCGGACGAGGCGGCGGACGAGGCGGCGGACGACGTCGACGCGGAACTGGCGCGCCTCGAGGCGTCGCTGCGCCGTTGAGCATCACGCGCACAGACACGGGGACATCAAGGTGACTACAACGCAGCAACGGATCGCGCAGGCGCTCAAGCTCGCACGGGAGCGGGTCGAGGCACTCGAGCGGGCCCAGCGCCAGCCGCTCGCGATCGTCGGCATCGGCTGCCGCTTTCCGCGCGACGTCGCGGGCCCGGACGCGTTCTGGGACATGCTGTCGAACGGCCGGGACGTGACGACGGAGATTCCGGCGGACCGCTGGGACGTCGAGCACTTCTTCGATCCCGATCCGGAGGTGCCGGGCAAGATGTACGTGCGGCGCGGCGGCTTCCTGGACGCGGTGGACGGCTTCGACCCGGCGTTCTTCGGCATCTCGGAGCGCGAGGCCGTGTCCCTCGATCCGCAGCAGCGGCTCTTGCTGGAAGTGGGCTGGGAAGCGCTCGAACATGCCGGGATCGCGCCGAGCGCGGTGCGGGGCGCGTCGTGCGGCGTCTTCATGGGCGTGAGCTGGCACGACTACGAGCGGCTCGCGTTCGGTCGCGACGCGCGGCGCGTCGATGCGTACGCGGGGCTCGGCAACACGCCGAGCATCGCGGCAGGCCGGCTCGCCTACGTGCTCGGCGTCGAGGGGCCGACGATGCTCGTCGACACGGCATGCTCGGCCAGCCTGGTCGCGGTCCACGAGGCGTGCCAGAGCCTGCGCATGGGCGAATGCGACATGGCGCTCGCGGGCGGCGTCGCGTTGATGCTGTCGCCGCTGTCCACGGTGTTCTGCTGCAAGATTCGGGCGCTGTCGCCGACCGGCCGCTGCCACACGTTCGACGCGGCGGCCGACGGCTATCTGCGCGGCGAAGGGGCCGGCGTGGTCGTGCTGAAGCGGCTCGACGACGCGCGCGCGAACGGCGACCGAATCCTGGCCGTGATTCGCGGCACGGCCATCAACCATGACGGCGCGAGCAGCGGTCTGACCGTGCCGAACGGCCGGGCGCAGGAGCGCCTGCTGGAAGCCGCGCTGAAGGATGCCGGCGTCGAGGCCGGCGCGATCGGCTACGTCGAGGCGCACGGCACGGGCACGCCGCTCGGCGATCCGATCGAGCTGGCCGCGCTGTCGAAGGTGTACGGGCGCGGGCGCACCGCGCAGCGGCCGCTGCTGGTTGGCTCGGTGAAAACCAACATCGGCCATCTGGAAGCCGCCGCGGGCATCGCGGGGCTGATCAAGTCGGTGCTGATGCTGCAGCACCAGCGGGTACCCGCGAGCCTCAACTTCACGGATCCGAACCCCCGCTTCGACTGGGCGAGCAGCGGGCTGGCGGTGCCGACGCACCTGACGGAAAACGACGCGCCGCTGAAGATGATCGGCGTGAGTTCGTTCGGTTTCAGCGGCACGAATGCGCACGCGATTCTGGAATCGGCGCCGGAGGTGGCGCACGAAGCGGCGGTCGCGGGCCGCGGCGCGCAGGTGCTGACGCTGTCGGCGCGCAGCGAGGAGGCATTGCGCGCGCTGTCGACGCGCTATGCGTCGTTCGTGGAGCAGGGCT
>NZ_JBNCAB010000168.1:0-4413 GCF_049805555.1 Burkholderia sp. DN3021
GGGCGATCGACATCGAAAGGGTTCTCACCAGAGAAAAACCCGCCAGCCGCCCTGCCCTGGCGCGGTGCAAACCGTACTATACAGGTTTTGATCCATTAAACACAATGCCGATAACAGAGTTATCGGCATTGACCGTGCACCAGGAAAACCCGGCCAAAGCCGGGTTAAGGTCGACGCATGATGCGGCAGCCACGCCTACTTGACCATCGCCAACGGCAAGAACAACGCCAACGGGTCGTGCGTGAGGGACTGGAAGCCGAAGTGTTCATAGAACGTCGCAACGTCCTCGTCCTTCGCGTCGACGGTCAAGGCGACGGCTGGGATTTCCGAGCTGGCCGCGCGCCGCAGGGCATTGACCAGTAAGGCTGCACCCAGCCCCCTGCCCCGATACCGGCGATCAACGGCCAGTCGGCCCATGCGCACCGCCGGGATTGCGGGATAGCGCGGCAGCTTGCGCGCCACCTCATGGGGCAAATCGGCCAACGCGATGCTGGCGGCTGACAGCGTGTAGTAGCCAGCAACGACATTGTCGTCGAGCATCACAAAGCACGCAGCGACGCGGCGACGCACGTCCTGCGTCACCGTTTCGCGCAAGTAGCGGTCAAGCGCCGGCGCGCCACACTCAAAACCGATTCGATCATGGGCCGCGTCGAGCGCGACCACCGTGAGCTGCGGACCGGTCATTCGTTACGCAGCAGGCGGTCGTGACGATCGAGTGCCCGCTGCAAGGCGTCCGTGGGCTTGGCGGGCGACAGAATCGCCGCCGCGAAGCGCTCCGAATCCGCCACCGACAGGCGAATCACTTCCGCGTCGGAAATGGCCCGTTGCGCGGCTTCGCGCGCGGCGGAAACGACAAAGTCCGACATCGTGCGCCCCTGGATCTCGGCGGCCCGACGGATCACGGACAGCACGTCGGTCTCGACGCGCGCTTCAAAGCGAGTAGTAGCCATAGGTTGTTACCTCCTTTCGCTACTGTACGGAAATTTGCCGGCCCCGTCAATCTGTACGGAAAATTGCCGGGCGCACTCGCGAGTGATGGGATGGAACCAGCGTCCGTCAATGCATACATCCCGTGAAGCCGCCGTCGGGGGAGCGGCGCTTGGGGCAGCGCCCTCTGATAGGCAGAGTTATCAGATGTAGCACTTTTGCACCTGGATCGACGGCTGAAAACCCTTGCTGTATAAAGATATATCTCCATATGGCAAGGCCGACATGATGCAGTTCTTCACGCCAGCCGATCACGACGCGGCCGTGCAGGCCATGCTCGCGCACCCCGATCTCGGCAGTCGCCCCCTGCGCGGCCTGATGAGCGGCATCAAGCGTCGCGCGCGGGCCCGCGCGGTGATCGCCTTCGTTCAGGCGATCGCCCCGCCCCCGCCCGACGCGACCATCACGACCACGCGGCAGCTGATGCGGGTGCTGTTCGGCCACGCGGTGTCGGTCAACGACCTGCACCGCCACTTCGCGACGCCCGGGCGCCTGGCTGACGATCGCGCCGACACGACCGCGCTGGCCACCTGGCTCGACGCCAACCGGGAACGCTTGGCGGCCGACGCGGACGACTTGATGCGCGAGCTGGATGCGGCCTGGAAGGGGTTCACGGCAGCAGCAGCCGAGGCGGCCGGCAAGATCCGCCAGGCCGGGCGGCAGGCCCGTCGTGGCGAGCCGTGACGGGCACGCGCGGTCGACGGACGGTCGATGGTCCATGCTGTTCAAGATATATCGGCAAACAGCATGTCCAACGAGCAGTCGTGCCGGCACGGATGGCGTTGGCAAAGAACCCGCCCGCGGCCAGAGCTCCAATTTTGACGCCCGCCCTACGCGCCCCCGGCGACCGGCACAAAAAACCCGGCCGGAGCCGGGTTTCGGGCCGTGTTCTATTTCGATCTTGGATTGTTCGGATCGATTCCCAGCAGCGACAGGGTCGAGCGACGGCGTTCATCGAGAGAGCGCGCGGCTGGTTTCATCGTCACCTTGCTGCGATCGAGCGGGCCTGACAGGACCGTCAAGCCCTCGCCTTCCTGGACTTTAGTTGGTTCCACGACAAGTGCGGTGTCAGCCGAGAACGAGACGGTTCGCATTAAGCGCGAATCTATACTCAGTGGATGTGCGAGTTGGTGATCAGCTGCACTGTAGACAAGACACCGGTCGCTGCCCTCTTCCTGCACAACGAAGAACTCATCGCCGAACCTATCGGCCACGAACATCCTCTGTTCGATTTCACGCAAGCGCTCAATGCTTGCTTGCATCTTGTCGCGCAGTCGTGCGTTCTCTGCCTGAAGCGTTTCGACCTTCGACGCGATAAGCGCGAGGTAAGTAGAGATCTTCCGTGAGCTGTTGACCTGCCGGGCGCCTGCTACCTTAGCTTTAGGCTCGCGCGACGCCCCAGCGCGCCCTGAGCTTCGCTTGGCGGGCGCACCCGCGAGCTTGCCGCCAGCGCCACGAAGGGTGTCAGTGGTCATTTGAAGAGTTCCTTGTCAGTCAAGTATTTGTTTAACCTTAGCACCGACGGACTCGACGGTGCAACCGTAAAGGTTAGGGGCCGTTCTCCTCCACCGATTAGCCAGAACTCCTTGCCACCAGGCTTCTCGAGTAGATGGTGCAAGGTCTTCAAGGAGCCGCCGGCTAGCCCTTCCGGGAAAAACGGAAGCTTGTTATGTAGCGACAGATCATCTGCTTGCTCAACATGTCCCGACGATAGTACCGCGCCATCGAAGCCGAGACGCGGCCATGCATAGTAGCCACCTATCCGGCCGCCGCCCGGAGCTTCGTCAGCACAATCCCTCCCGCCGACCGCATAGAGATCAATGCGTGGTATGCCGAGTGACATACAGGCTCTGACCATACGCCATAGCATTGAGGCGGCCAGGCCTTCGGGTGCACTTTCGCTGAAAGCTACAACGTCGATATAAAGATAGGGATCTGCTTCTTCGCTGTCACGGATGTAGCTAACTTTCGCTGGGATCGTCTGCCAACGCGAGCCGCTTATGTTGAAGATCAGGGCTTCGCCGTCATACTCAAGGGTGACCCTCGCGTCCTCCAGCGCGCCTGTCAGCGCGACGATCGTTGCGTCGTTGACTTGTCGAAACCCTGTTGGTCCTCAGGATCGACGTTACTACGGTCGACAGGCACGTTGTCTGCAAACAGATAGCCTTCCAGGACCGTTCGACGGGCAAGGTTTACCGATGAGGCATTCATGGGGCTTTGTTCGGAAGGGGGGATTGCGCGGCCGCGTGAGGTCGAGTAAAAAAGACGATGGATCTACCCGCCTGGTGAACATTCAGTGCCATACAAAGCCAGCCTGAAAGCCGGTGCGCCGCGCAAACGCCCGAACCCGACGTATCGGGTCGCAAACGCCCGCGCCTACAATCAGAGCCTGAAGCGGCGAGGCCAGCTCAGCCTCTACTGCCCGCACGGCGACCTGAAGGCGCTGTTCATCAACACTCAGCCGTATGTGCCGGGCGTGTCCGGGCGTGCCCCGACCTACACGAACGCCTACATTGAGCTGATCTATACGTTTTACCGGCTGTTTCGTTGGGCGATGCGCCAGATCACCGGCTTCATGGAAGAGTACTGGCGGCTGCGTGGCCTCGAGATCGCCGTGCCGAGCTTCGGGCAGCTCAGCGAGCGCTTCGCCACGCTGACGGTCCCGGTGCGGCAGCGCTGTCAGCGGGTGGCCAACCGTCTGGCCCAGGGCGAAGCGATCAGTCTGATCGTCGACAGCACCGGCATGAACTTCGGCCGGGCCAGCGAATGGCATCGCCAGAAGTACGGCCGCGACGCGAGCCGGACGCCGTGGCGCAAGGTCCATCTGTCGATCGATCCGGACATGAACATGCCCGCGATTGCGGTCACCGAAACCACGGTGTCCGACGCGGCGGGCCTGCCCGCCGTGCTGGCGGTCGATGCGCCCGTCGACTGCGTGATTGCCGACGGCGCGTACTACAGCATCGCGCAGACCGAGGCCTGGTCGAGCAGCGGCGTGCTGCCGGTGATTCCGCCGCCGGCCAATGCGGTGGTTCACGCTCAGCCGGCCACGCGCTGGCACGACCAGATTGTCGGCTACATCAAGGAAAAAGGCATCCATGCGTTCCACAACAAGTACGGGTATGGCAAGCGCGCGCTGGTCGAGGCACAGATCTCGCGGATCAAGCGCTGCATCGGCGCGCGGCTGCTGACACGCCGACTCAATCGCAGCAGCGCGAGGGCGTGATCATCGCGAACCTCGTGAATCTGTGGAACAGCTTCGGCAAAGCGGTTTGCGTCAAAACAGCCTAATTGCGCCCGCAACCAACTGCGCGCCTACCCTATCGAACAAAGCCCATCTGATCCGCAATTCGCTGAATCTGGCGAGCTGGAAGGACCGCAAGTCGCTGGCTGCCGCGATCAAGCCGATCTATCAGGCCGCCACGG
>NZ_JBNCAB010000169.1:0-4329 GCF_049805555.1 Burkholderia sp. DN3021
TGTTGGCCCATCTGGTGCGTCCGCAGTTGGAGGTGGGCGTTTTCGGGCTCTTTTGAATTTCGAGGCTTTGTTCGACAAGGTATGCGCTCAGCCCTTGGGCGCCTAGTTTTCAACTGTCCAACTTTGCGGGGTCAGTTCATTGCGGCTCCTTCGTACTTGAGCGAATTACTCGACATTGCGCCGCCGTTTAAGCGCGGTTCTGGATCGCCATCAACAGCGGTGCCCAACCCTGCTGAACAAAGCCTCGGTAGCTCAGCGGGCAGTTCTCAATTTAAGGTCATCTTTATTGAACCAACCCGCTGCCATCAGGTTTTTGACATTGAATTTCCTAACCGGGCTGTCTTTTCCCAGGGCCTGGCCAAGCTCACCCATCACTCGCAGATATTCGTGCTTCAACGACTTTGGCACGCATTTATACCCGCCCTTGATAAAATCATGGACGATCTCACCCATCACGCTGCGGCACACAGTATTGCGCTCGTCGATTTTAAACATCAGGCCAAAATCCACTGGCACCACGCTGCCGCTCGCGGTTTTCACAAAATTGGCAGGACTTGGATCACCCATCATGAAGCCGAGGTCGAACAGTTCGCGTACGGCGGCCTTTGCTTCATCCATCGTTGGCGTTTCGCCAGCAATATAGGGCATCACCAGTGTATTGCCTTCCATACGGGCCTCCGGAAGTCCCCGCTGACTGGTCTTGAGATGGCTGTTGCACATAGCCAGTTCATGGGCAATAGCCGTCTTGTCCATCGTCTTGAATGACTTGATTACCTGATCCCCGGTCCGGTGCACGCGACCGCGGGCACCGGAACCGATCAGGCCCTCGTCGGCGTTACCGGCCACTGTCACCTTAATGTCTGAAACCTTAATGTCCGAAATCGCAGCGGTGCTGTCATGGTTGACCAGCTCAAGCGCGGGTCGCGAGCCTTGAGTCGGCCAGGTCTGCTCGGTAAATCGGGGGCGTGACAGGGTGCTCACGTCACCATCTAGATACCTCTGCGCTGCTCGGCTCAATTCTGGAATTTCACTTGCAATCTGACGAAGCCGTGTCGCCGCCTGGTCCAATTGATCCGGCGTGGCGCTTTGCAGCCACGCTTCCACTTTCCCCCCCGTTGTGCCCCACTCGGAAAATGGCATGCCTGCAACCTGAACATTTCTCAGCGTTTGGACAAACTCGGGCGCGCCTGTCAGGCCCTTGATCGCGGCAAGGCCATCCAGGCCGGTCAGGAGTGAGCGCAGTGCGCCGTTTCCGCTGGCCAGCGCCCCATGGCTTTTTCGCAGATCCGGGCCATCTAGGGTTTTAAGTGAGTTTGCCTTGTCGATACACTTCACAGAGCTGTGGATAGCGGTCTCTTCGAATGTGCTGGCCAAAGTCAGCAAGGTAGTTTTGACGGGCTCTTCCAGCGGTTTTTCTGTCCACCGACCTACAGAGGCATGATTGCGGTCAACCAGCATCAATTCTTGCATGGCGAAGGCCTGCCTGGCGATCTTGTCGCCAAAGCGTTCGGACAGTTCAGCGAAATATGCCTCCTTCGGCCGGCACGCCTGGGCGAATGACTCCACTTGCCGGATCACGCGTTGGGTAAGGGGCTTGCAGCCCGTTTCGACTTCTAGCAGAGGCTCTGCCGAGTGTGCAGTGATGTCCCCATACTCCGGGGCCAGCGCGGAAACAAAAGCGGCTAGCACCTCCTTGTTTTGAACCTGAATGGCATCCATATGCGATTTCACCGCCTCAATACGGTGGAAAATCGGCCATTGCCCGAACCAGCTCAAAATTCGGCCGCCGAATCCTTCTTTGGCAACTTGTACGGTCGGCGCGTTCTGCGAAGAGCCGACTTGCAACCGCTGGGTATCGTGAGCTTGAACGGTACGAAAGGCATTCAATTGTAAAGACGTCATGATGATTCCCGGAGAAAGTGAGCCCGGTTAAGGTGTTTCGGCAGCCTTTCCTGCCAGTTGTCAATGCCTTTCAGTTGATGAATGACGCGCGCTTGTAGTTGTTCCTGGTAACGGATAAAACGCTCCAGCCGCTCTACCACATCATCGAGTTGGCTTGGTTTCGGGATAACGGCGAGATAAAGCAGCGCGCGAGAAGTTGGTTCATACGCCAGGCTGCCGGCTTGCTGTGTAGCCAGATCCAGATTAATGGCCAGCAAGGCGCTCCAGGCGACTCCTTCCGCATTGAGAGGGATTTCTACCAGCATGCCGCGTATTAGCCAATTTTTATCATTGGCGCGCAGCGATACGAATAGATTGTCGTCAAGCAGCAAGAGACATTGCCGGTTTTCGTCGAAACGTAGCGGCAGCCCCAGGCGCTGGCCCAAGAGGCCGAGTTGTTCTTGGTGTTTATCCATTTCTATATTTGGCTTAATTGTTCACGAGAAATTGATTTGAAATTTGGTCCGTACCCGGCCAGTAGTTCGGCTAGCTAAGCGTCGATGGTTTCCGTGGTCCAGGTAACGAAGCGTCGCCATCGATATTTCAGATGTCGCCAGGCGATTTCGATCTTATTGAGTTCGGGACTATGGGGCGGCAGATAGAACAGGACAGTCTTGTGATCGATCAACCAGCGCTCCCGTGTTGTTTCGTCGATGCGGTGATGAATGCTCGCATTGTCGAGCCCGATGACGGTCGGGCGAGCGTCAGGCGTCTCCAGCAAATCGTCGATGAATTGAACGATGGTGTGGCCTTTGACGTTGCGGGCATGCGTTGCGTGGATCAGCGTGTTGGCGCCGTAGTCCAGGGCGCCAAGAACACTACGCCGGCAGTGCATGTTCGGTTCGATCTCGTGAGGCAAGCCTCGTGTTGCACCTGCTCGGGAATCACGTACGAGTTGTTCGCTCGTCTCGACGCCGATCTCGACGAGGACATGGCCGTCGTGCGCGCAGAACCGTTCAGCTTCTGGCCATTCGTGCCGCACGACCTCGCGCGCAGGTTCGGATCGAGTGGTTTGCGCCCGCGCTTGCCGCACGGATGGGCTGCGACCGACGTGCCGGGCACGTCTTCACGCGCGGGCGCATCGGCAGTCGTCGCCAATGCCTCTGCTTCGTTGAACAGACCGAGCTGGTCGGCATGGCGGGCCTCGCTCGATGTGCCGAACAGTTCGTGCTTGTAGGCCCGCAGTTTCTCTTCGGCCAGATCACGTTGGGCCGTCACGAGCCGGAGTTCGCTGCGCAACACATCGCGTTCGTCGCTCGCGGCAATCAGCGCCTCGTACTCCTCGGCGCTGAACGTGACGGGGTTGTTCGGCATGGCAGACCATTCCACCCGCGTAATGTTCAACTCATCCTCTCGTAATATCGCTGGGGATGCTTCTGGATCACGGCCAAGTCGATGCCGTCGAGCAGCCAGTGCAACTGCTCGGCGCTGAGCGTAATCGTGTCGCCTCCTTCGGCCAGATGAAGCGGTCGGCTTCGAGCCGCTTGAGCAGCAACCAGAAACCGTTGCCGCCCCAGCCGAGAATCTTGATGCGATCGCGACGACGGTTGCCGAAGACGAACAGCGCCGAGGTCATCGGGTTCAGGCGCATCGCCTGTTCGACCAGGATCGACAGCCCGTTGATGCCCATACGGAAGTCGACCGGATCGCGATGCAGGTAGACCTTCAGCCCTTCGTCGAACCGGAACACGGCAACCTCCCCAGCATCTGGACGATCGTCGTCAGTTCTTCGAGGCTCGCCTCGCCAAGGTCAAACTCGACGCCATTGGGCAGGCGCACATGCACTGTGATCACATCCGGCGGATATCGATAGCCCTTGAACGAGATCGACGCGTCGGTCGACGGCAGAACCGAGACGAAAGCTTTCTTCATCCCCCATGCTACTCGCCGACTTCTGCGACAACCTGACAATACCCTCGCGCTCCCTGATCAGCGAGCGTACGCGCGCCGAGATGGCGGCGGCTCATGTACGAGGCGCCAAAATCGCTCGCCCCAGAAGTGCTGCTTGACCAACGAAGGCGATCTCGTGGCAGAACGTTGCCATCCATGCGAGCCGCCAAAAAACAGGGCAACCGAAGAGCACTTGATGCGATCTCGTACTGCGCGGTCGCCGCGTCACTTGCATGCAAGTGACGCGGCCAAGGCCCTGACCAAGGGGTTTGAGCATTCTACACAGATATTTAAAAATGTATACAAAAATATTACGAAATACATTCAATTCGGTGCGATGCATCAAATTGACGCGTGAAGGGGCGGCCTCAGCGCGAGCGGGTACGGGGCACGCACCTCCTCTCTACCGTAAGCCCCCGGCGAAGTCATCTTGACGGGACCGATCGCCGAGATGGTCAAGCGTCGGTTGGCGTCCAGCGATGGGGCAGCAGCTGCGTG
>NZ_JBNCAB010000170.1:0-4298 GCF_049805555.1 Burkholderia sp. DN3021
GCGCGGCAGGCTGGGCGACCGGCGCGGCCGTCGGCGCCGGCGGCGCGATCCGCGCCGCGGGCCGGCTGTGCCGCTCCAGCAGATTGCGCGACGCCTCGTCGACGAAACGGTCGAGCGGCAGTGTCTCCGACGCGAAATTGATGCTCACCTTCCCGGTCAGCGTCGCCTTGAGATCGGTATCGGTTTGCGCATTGACCGCAACGGTCGAAACCGTGGTGACGACGTCGCCCGACGTCCCCCGTCCGCCCCAGGTCGTCTGTCCCGACGACGGGTCGTTCGACGTCGCGTACTGCACGGCGGCCCGATCGCGCGCCTTGGCCTGGAAATTGAGGCTGGCGGCGATCGTCCCGTCCTTGACCACGACGCGCTGCATGCCCAGCAGCACCATCGTCGACAGCGTCGACAGCCGATGTTGCGCGACGCGCTCGCGGGCGCGGGGCAGCACCACCGATTCGAGCGTCTGGGCGTCGAACGCGCCGTCGGCGGCGCCGAATTCGGCGAGCCACGCGGGCGCGGGCGCCGCGTCGTCGTCGCCGGGCCGGACCACCGGCGCGAGACGGTATTCGCCGCCGTCCTGCACCAGCGTCACGTCGTGCGGATACTGCTCGACCAGCCACGCGCGCGCCTGTCCGTCGGTCACGTTCTCCTGCGCGAACTGGTCAAGCGGCTTGGCCACCGCGCCGACCAGATCGGCGAAACTCTCGACCTGCTTGATCGAGCTGTCGACGATCGCGTCGTACGTGCCATGCACGAGGCTCGCGACAAAGGTCGGAAAGTCGATCGCGTCGGCCAGTGCCGCCGCACGCCGGCCGATGGCGTCGGTCGCCTTCTCCTTGGGGGGCGCCGACGCGCCCGGGCCGCCGGCCGGCGTCGCTTGCGGCAACGCGCCGTCCTGCCTGCCCGGGTCGCTCGATCCGGAGCCGTCGACGATCTCGCGGCCGAACGCGTCGCGAGCGAGCGCCATCGCGGGCGTTGCCGCGCCGCGCGGCGGCGGAGGGGGAATGTGGCGGGCCATCGCGCGTGTCCCTCTGGGGTCAGGCGGGCTGCAATTCGCGCGCCGCGGGTTGCGTGCCGCTTGCCGGGAGCGGCGCCGCGCCGTCGGCGCCGTGCACGGTCTGGAAGCGGCCGTCGCCGTTCAGCGCCACCTCGGTCACGCCGATCTGATCCTCCTCGCCGGCATGCCGGAACGTGGTGGTGATGCGCAGCTTGACGCTCGCCCGCTCGGGGGTGCCGGAACCGCGGCCGATATCGGCGCGCACGAGCGCGCTCCAGCCGTCGAGCATCTGCCCGTCGCCCGGCGAAATCGCCACGTCGCCGACCGCGCCGCCCTGCCACGCCCAGTCGATCGTCACCGGCGCCGACGTGCGGCCGCTCGGCCCGTCGATGTACGGCCAGTCGTCGAGGGCGATGCGCTGACCGGTCATGCGCGGCTGGCCGGCGCCGCCCGCCAGCGCATTGGCGGGCTGGACCAGCCCGGCCAGTTGCGCGAGATCGTAGCTGCGCCCGTCGCGACTCTCGGTGCGCCGGGTCAGGCTCACGCCGAAGCCGAATTCGCCGCCCGCGGCCGGCGGCTCGACGCCGAGCGCGTAGCCGGCGCCCGCCGCGCTGCCGCGATTGATCATGTGGCCGAACGTGCCGCCCGCATGCATGAGCTGGATCACGCCGATGCCGGCCGCGGCCTCGTATTCCGACACGAAATCCTCGTAAGTCATGATGTAGCGGCTGCCGGTCGCGTGGGTCGGCGGCAGGGTCCGCGCGCCGGGATGGCCCGGCGTGCCGACCACGCGGTCCAGCGGATCGGTGATCCGCACGAAATACGCGTCGCCGCTGCGATACATGCCCGTCACCACCACCGCATGGAAGAAGTTGACCGGCGCGCGCACGACTTCGGCGACCCAGATCGGCCCGTTGGCCTCGAGCAACCGCCGAAAGCCTTCGGGCGCGAAGCACGCATTGGGTTCGACCGTGAGGCTCGACGCCCCGGCGAAGACCGCCACCTCGGCCGGCTTCAGGCCATCCTGCATCTGGCGCTCGAGGCTGATGCAGCGCGCGAGCAGCGCCGGGTCGACGCTCTGGTTGTCGCGCCAGCCGATCACCATCGACGCGGCCGTTGCCCAGCACCCCATGTCGGTAGGCTGCGGGGTCAGCTGCACCTCGTCCCAGTTCACCGTCCAGTCGTCGGCGCCCAGCGCGCGCGCGGTGCCCGGGGCGACCGACAGCGCCTGGCCGATGCCGAAGAAGCCGCGGCTCGGGATCGGCGCCTTCAGGTGGCCGACATACGCGAGCGTTCCCGGGGCCATCGTGCCGGTCGACAGGCTGGCGAGATCGCCCGGCGGCACCCAGTGCGGCGGCACGCTGACGATCGGCTTGCCCGCGTCCTGGAAGGACTGGGCGACCAGTTGCGAGCAGAAGAAGTTGTCGGTGTCGGCGCCTTCGCCGAGCTCGATGCGGCCGACGAAACGGCGGCAGCGCTCCGCCGCGTCGCCCGACAGCAGTTCGCACGCGTGGCGATCGATCAGGTAGCCGCCGCAGCGGACCAGCCCGACATAGTTGAAGCCGCGATCGAGGTAGCGCGCGGCGGCATCGGCGACCTGCCGCTTCTGCGTATCGGTCAGGCCCGGCACCCGGAACGCGACCGCGAGGCGCGCGTCGGCCAGCGCATCCGCGAGCGGGCGCAGCTGGACCCCGCCGGGAATCGCCTCGATCACCTGCCCGCCTTGCCCGACATAGAGCATCGCATGGCTGACCTCGGCGCCGGAGCCGGCACGAATGACGCCGGAGCCGGGATTGCCGGTGGTGCTGAGAATGATGTCGCCGATCTCCAGCGCATCGGTGCCGATCGACAGGCCGCCGACGCCCGGATCGAGCGGAATGTCGTCGCCGAGGCCGCGGGCGGCGAGCCCCAGCGCCTGGCCGGCCGACTGCGGCTGGCAGGTGCGGCTGTTGACCAGCCGCATGAAGTAGTCCCAGTCCCAGTTGCCGTCGGGGCACGCGGTATGGCCGGTCGACGTGTCGGCCTCGCGATGGCCCATGATCGTGGTGCGATTGATCGGCAGCTGATACTTGTCGCACAGCGACGCGACCAGCGCCGCCGAGGTTTCGTACTGGAGCGGAGTCGGCGCCAGCGCGTCGAAATGCTGGACGGTGCCGTTGCGACGCGGGTAGTCGGCGCCGCCGCGCTTCACCGCGATATGCTCGATGCCGATGCTGCGCTGGTTCGAGCCCTTGCAGTGCCACGCCGTATCGGCCTCGGAGACGAACTGGACGACTTCGCCCGCCTGCCCGACCAGATAATGCGAACTCACCTTGGACGCGGCATTGGTGAAGGTATTCACCACGTGCTGCACGGTGGGCACGTCGGCGATGTGGATGATGATGCGGTCGATCGTCCTGCTGCCGCGCCCCTCGTCGAAATTCGGGCTGGCCGCGGTGCGCGTGACGAGACTGTTCTCGCGCGCCCCCAGCGCCAGCGCACTGGCCGTTGCGGCCGGCTCGGCGGCCGCGTCGTCGTCGCTGTACGGCGGCGTATCGATGCCGTACGCCTCCGGGTCGTCGCTCAGGCTGCGCGACCACGCGAGCGACGACGCGGTAGCGATCGTGCCCGACGCGGCGCGCGAGACGCCGACGAAGATGCTCACCGGGCTGCCGACGCTGACGCCGGCCGACAGCGTGACGCCGACGAATTCGTTGCGGGCGTTGAACAGCGCCGAGATGCCGCCCGCCGGGGCTTCGCCGATCATCACGCCCACGGACGTGCCGGCGCCCGCGAAATCGTCGATATGCCCGCGCAGCAGGCTGATCTGGCCGGTGACGCTCGCCGACACGATGAAGCCGAAGTCGAGCTCGCCCGCCGCGAAGGCGCCGATGTCGTCGCCATTGGCGTCGAAGATGAGGCCGACCGAGCCCGAGCCCCCGGCTTCCAGCCCGGCGCCCGCGCCTGCGCCGATCGAGACCGACAGGCCGTTGCGCATCGCGACCGGCAGCAGCAGCAGCAGCGACGCGGTGGCCGGATTCGCGCTCAATATCGCGCGCAGCGCGGCCCGCTCGACGGTCGAGAGCTTGCGCGGCCGCGGCCAGGTAAAGCTGCGGCGCTCGCCGGCAATGCGGAAGTCGGCATCGTCGCCCATCCCCTGCGAGACGGGCGCCGGCGCGGCGGCGGGCGCCGGTGCCGGCGCAGGGGGGATCGCTGCGACCGGCGCTGCGGCGTGCAGCGGCGGCAGCGGGCCGAACCCGTCGTCGTAGTGGACGTCGTGGTGTGGCGGCGCAGCCTCGACGCCCGGCTGCGGCGCGGCGGAGAC
>NZ_JBNCAB010000171.1:0-4082 GCF_049805555.1 Burkholderia sp. DN3021
CCGCGCGCCAGTCGGACAACGCCGGGAAGCGCGCGAGCCACGCGGCGAGCCGCGCATCGGCGACGATGCGCGCGAGCGCCGCGTCGAACGCGTCGCACGCGAGCAGCGGCAGCGCGGCGTCGATGCCGCGCGGCGCGGCGGCGGCGAGTTCCAGTTCGATTGTCTCGGGTTCCATCGTCGCGGTCGGTCGGGTTCGGTTGTACGGGCGCTCAGTCGACGTCGATCTCGATCGTACGCGGCGCGCCGCGATGGGCGAGCAGCGTGTCGAGTCGCGCGTGCAGCGTTGCGCCATGCGTGCAGAGTAAGTGCCGCGTCGCCGGGTCCGGCGTCTCGAACCGAAGCCGCAAGTCGAAACGCGAAAGAACGAGGTGCAGCACCGTGTCCGGCAGCAGCGCGGCGTCGAGCGGCAGGCTGATCTCCCAGTGGCCCGACGCGTCGTCGCCGCACAGCGCCGCAATCTCGGCCACGAGCGCCTCGGCGACGCGCACCATCCGCTCGCGCTGCGCGAACACCTGATTGACGAACGCATCGGAGCCCGCGCACGCGCGCGCCATCGCTTCGCGCCCGGCCGCGTCCGGCAGCGCGGCCGGATCGCGTTCGAACGACGGCATCGCGCCGTCGTGCCAGGGCATCGACGCGTCGTGTCGCCGCTCGTCGTCGGCCGCGTCGCGTCCGCCGGCCGGCGCGACGCGCGAGCGCCGCATCAGTTGCGCATAGTCGAAGCCGCGCCGCGCCGTGCGCGACGCGCACGCGCCGTCCGGCCCGGCGGCAGGCTCGCCCGCGATGATTCGCACCGGCCTCAGATCGGCGGCGCTCATGCGTGGGCCGCCGCCGGCATCGTCACGCGGCCGACCGGCTTCAATTCGACCTGGTCGCCGAGCTCCTGATACGAGTAGACGGGCAGCCAGCCGAGCCGCGCCTCGATCATCCGTCGCGTGTAGCGGCGCACGTCCATCGACGTGACGAGCGCGACGTCGTCGCGCGGCGTCTCGCCGACGAACGACGCGACGCTGTCGACGAGATAGCGGACCTGCTCGGGCGGCAGCGCGAGGAAGTTGCCCGCGGGCGTCTGCTTGATCGATTGCCGGATATGCTGCTCGACCGGCAGATCAAGCAGCACGGCCGGCAGTTGCCGCGCGCCGCGCGCGGCGCGATACGCGAGATAGCGCGACAGGTCGCCGCGCACGTATTCGGCGAGCATCAGCATGTCCTTCTCCTTCGGCCCCCACGCGACGAGGCTCTCCATGATGTCGCGCGCGTTGCGGATCGGGATGTGCTCTTCGAGCAGGCGACGCAGCACGTCGGCGATCCGCTGCGTCGGCAGCGCCTTCTGCACTTCGGCGACGAGCCCCGGATAGTCGGTTCCGAGCTGGTCGAGTATCCATTGGGTTTCCTGGATGCCGAGGAACAGATGCGCGTTGCGTCGCAACAGCGCGATCGTCTCGTGCGCGATCACCTGCTCGGCACGCCACGCGCGCGCGCCGGCCGGCACCTCCTTGTCGTCGATCCAGTAGCTCTCGGCGAGCCCGCCCGCCGGGCCGCGCTTCGTGCAGCGGCCGGCGAGCGCCGGGTCCGACGCCGCGTCGGGCAGCATCGTCTGGTCGGTCGGCAATTCGAGCCGCGTCTGCGGCACGTCGCGCATCAGGATCTCGCACGTCGCTTCGGGCAGCGCGTCGCTCGTCCACAGCGTGATGCCGGGAAACGGCAGCCCCTGCTCTTCCTGCAGCTTCGCGCGCTCCTCGTCGAACGCGCGATCGAGCGCGGCGGGCGCGAGCCGCGCGACGAGATCCGGCGACACCCGCACGCCGATCGCGCACGTGAAGAGCGGCGCGCGCGGCAGGATCGACGGCGTGCTGCTTTTCGCGCCCGCGCGCTGCAGCGCGATCACCGGCTCGCCGCGCGCGGTCGTGCGGCGCGCACCCTTCTGCAGCCGGTAGCCGGAAAACGCGAGAATCGCCGACAGCAGCACGAACAGCGCCGCCGGGAAGCCCGGCACCGCCGCGAAGCCGATCAGCAGCACCGCCGCGAAGTACAGCGCGCGATAGCTGCCGCCGAGCTGCTTCGCGATCTCGGAGCCGAGCGACGTGCCTTCGCCTTCGTCGTGATCGTCCGCGACGCGCGTGATCATCACGCCGGCCGCGACCGAGATCAGCAGCGACGGAATCTGCGACACCATCGCGTCGCCGACCGACAGGATCGAGAAGCGGTTCGCCGCTTCGCCGGCCGTCATCCCGTGATACATCACGCCGATCGCGATGCCCGCGACGATGTTGACGAGCGTGATGATGAGCCCCGCGATCGCGTCGCCCTTGACGAACTTCATCGCGCCGTCCATCCCGCCGTGCAACTGGCTCTCCTTCGCGAGCGTCGCGCGCTTGCGGCGCGCCTCGTCGGGCGTCAGGATGTTCGCGCGCAGGTCCGCGTCGATGCTCATCTGCTTGCCGGGCATCGCGTCGAGCGTGAAGCGCGCGCCGACTTCGGCAACGCGCTCCGAGCCCTTCGCGATCACGATGAACTGCACGGTCGTGATGATCAGGAACACGACGAGGCCGACGACGAGATTGCCGCCGACGACGAGCTCGCCGAAGCTCTCGATGATGTCGCCCGCGTTCGCGTGCAGCAGGATCGACTTCGTCGACGCGATGTTCAGCGACAGCCGGTACAGCGTCGTGAACAGCAGGACCGACGGAAACACCGACAGCGACACGATGCTGCCGACGTACATCGTCACCATCAGCAGCGTGACGCTGATCGCGATGTTGATGCCGAGCAGCACGTCGATCACCTCGGGCGGCAGCGGCAGGATCATCAGCGAGACGATCGCGACGACCAGCACCGTGATGCCGACCTCGCCGCCGGCGGGGAGTTTGAGGGTTTTCAGCGTCATGACGACCTCTCGGAGGGAACGGCGGCGTCGGTGCGCGCGCCCGCGACCGACTCGACCCAGCGCAGGATCGCGGCCACCGTTTCAAACAGTTCTTCGGGAATCGCCGCGTCGCGCTCGACGCGGTACAGTGCGCGCGCGACGGGCGGATTGCCGACGATCGGCACGCCGATCGCGTGCGCGTGGCGGCGCAGCGCGAGCGCGCCGTCGTCGACGGCTTTCTCGATCACCCGCGGCAGCGCATGCTCGTCGGGCGCATAGCGGATCGCGACCGCGTAATGCGTCGGGTTGACGACGAGCACGTTCGCCTGGCCGACCTTCTGCCGCGCCGGCGCGCTCGTCGCGATCTCGCGCGCGAGCCGGCGGCGCTCGCCCTTCGTGTGCGGATCGCCTTCGCTCTCCTTGTTCTCGCGCTTCGCCTCTTCCTTCGTCATCCGGTTGTCGCGCATGAACATCATGCGCGCGATCTTGTAGTCGGCCGCCGCGAACACCGTGACGACGAGCGCGACGACGCCGAGCAGCTTCATCAGCACGGTCCACAGCACGCGCGACAACTGCGGCGTCGCCTCGTACACGCTCGCGACGACCAGCGGAAACAGCGACATCATCATCTTCCAGATCACGCACGCGAGCACGACCGCCTTGACGATCATCTTCACGAGCTCGAGCAACGACTTCATCGAGAAGATCTTCTTGATGCCCGCCATCGGATTGATCGCGTCGAACTTCGGCATCACGGGCTCGAGCGTGATCATGAAACCCGCCTGCGGCGCCTGCGACACGATGCCCGCGACGATCGCGGCGACGACGAACGGCAGCATCGTCAGCGCGGCGCTCGCGGCGAGGTCGTGCAGCGCGGACAGCGTCGCCTGCGGCGTGCGTTCGCCATTCACGAAATCGAGCGCGGTGCGGATCGTGCGCGACAGGCCGCCGGTGAGCATCGATTCACCCGCCGTCAGCACGCCGATCGCGGCGGCCAGCGTCACCGCGTCCGCGACGTCCTTGCTCTTTGCGACCTGGCCCTTCTCGCGGACCTTCTTCAGCTTCCGTTCGGAGGGTTCTTCGGTTTTCTCTTCGGCCATCGCCGCCGTTCCTGTCGAGAGTCGGACATGGCGCGTACGTTAGCGGCACGCGGCGGCGGCCGCGCGCGCCGACCCGAAGCGGCGCCGTCCGGCGCGAAGCGCGCGCGGCGCTTCGC
>NZ_JBNCAB010000172.1:0-4015 GCF_049805555.1 Burkholderia sp. DN3021
GCTCGAACTAGCCAAGGAGAAACTCATCCCCCATTGATGGCTCGTTCTTTGTAGGCCCGACTACCTGTCAGATCGAGTCCCGGCTAATACAGTTGACAAGACCCTTGCCGAACATCATCGGCGCGCGCTTGAACTCGAATCTCCTACCGGAGCCACGAACTCAAGCGCGCCAAGAAAACGGCATTCAAGAAAGTGAAACGATGTCTGTGAATCGCACACATAAGGAATCCTATTCAAATAAAACATCCCCTTAGCCGATTGCCACTATCGCGACAGAATCACATCAACCGCTCTCGCGCCTGCGCTCGATCCGCTCGTGCTCGTAGGCGACGTTCGCCATGTGGCGCAACTCCTCTAGCAGGGCGTCCTGCCAGCGAGCGTCGACGAACAGCGTCGGAGACAATGCCTTGCACGCCCGATACAAGGCCTGCAGCAATATGGAGTGTTCGCTGTGCCGGCTCAGCAGCGCGCTGCGCCCCGCCACATCGGCCAGCAGCGCGTCCAACTCCTGCGGCGACTGCAGCAAGGACAGCAGAAACAGCAGCCAATCAGCTTCGTTGCCATTGAACTCGCAGACTTTCTCGTTTGCCAGCAAGCCGCCCACAAACACAGCATCGCTGGAGCGCAGCAGTTTGAGTTGGCCAAGCCGCCCCAGCAGATACCCAAACTCCAGCCGCGAACAACTGGCGTCCTGCGAGTCGATGTCCGCCAGAAGTGCGCCCTCCATGAAGTCCAGCACGGTCGCGCGGCGCTGGTAGCCGTAGCTCCCGATCCAGTCGGCGTAGACATCCACTTCCCTTGCCTCGGATTGCAGGAACTGCCGATAGCTGGCGCGCAACAAGCCGGGACTCAACTGCAGCGCCTTGCCGAACAGCCTGGCCTTGAGCGCGCAATTGATTCCGGCCTTCAGCAATTTAGGCTCGGCCTGATCCTCCACTTGCTTGAGCAGCGCTTGCAAGCGCTTGCGCACCATCTCTTCCATCTGGTGGCGTCGCAACAGCTCGCGCAGCACCAACACCAGGTCGCTGTCGTCGGGAAACAGCACGCGTGCCTGGCGCAGCAACTCCGCCATACTGATTCCATGCGCCTTAGCCACCTGGATAATCTGCTGCGCCTTCGGTTGCGCCTCCTCGTCCAGCACGCGCTCGAAGCTGTCGGCCAGGTGGCCTAGCTTCTTGTCGTAGTCGCGACGATTGCGAAACTGCGTCAGCGCGGCCGCCATTTCATCGGTGGACTGGACAAAGCGCTGCACCTCGGCGGCAGGATTGGTATCATCCGCGCGCTGCGCCTCCGCCTGGAACGCATCCCCCTTCCCCACCACATCGCGCTGCGCATCCTGCCTCGCCTGATGCTTGGCCGAGCGCAGGCCTATGGTCGGCATCGGGCGCGCGCTAATCTCCACGGCGGACCCCGTGATCTAGGTAGTCGCGAACCCACCGCTGCAGCGGATCATTGCCGATGCCCGCCTGCTTGGTCACATCCCCCGCCAAGTCGCTGGCATCCGGAGTCAGCGGATCGACGATCTCGCGCGGCTGAATCAGGAACACCCGCACGGTATTGCTCTGATTCTGGCTGCGATAGCGAAACAAGCCACCTACCAAAGGCAACTTCCCCAACCCGGGGATCGTGGCGGTCCGCTCTCCGCTGGAATCGCGAGTATAGCCGCCGATCAACAAGCTTTTGTCCTGCGGCACGCGCGCCACTGTGCTGATGCGGGTGCGGCCGACTTCGGGCAAAGCGTCGGGACTGGAATTTTCATCGTCCGGAGCCTTGGCCTCGCGTCCATCCTCGATATTCAACGACATCTCGATCTGGCCATTGGCGGAAAAACGCGGCAACACGCTGATCAGGGTGCCGTAGGTCACGGATTGCAGGTTGGCCGTGCGCTCCCCAACCAACTTGGCATAGAACGTGCGGTTGTTATCGAATAGCGCCGGCACGTTTTCCTGCGTCAGCACCACCGGACGCGATACCACTTGAGCCTTGTCCTTCTGCTCTAGCGCCATGACGGACGCGATGAAACGGCTGCCGTCCAGCGTGCTGACGGAGCCGGCCTGATTCAGCGTCACGCCCAGCTTGTCACCGATCGTGGCCGAACCGCTCCACTTGACGCCCAACTGGTCCAGATCTCCTTTATCCAGGTCGATGATCCATAGCGACAGCTCGACGTGGCGCTTCGGAATATCCAGCGCCTCGGCCAGCTTTTCGATGAAACGCACTTGCTCGGTCGTACCCTTAACCAACAGGCTGTTAGTGTCCGGATAGGCGATGACCTTGATGTCGCCGGCCGCGACCTCCTGCTTTAGCGCCTCCGGCAGGCTGAGCCCGCCCGGATAGGCCGCCACCTTCGATTCTCCGCCACTGGGAAAATCCGGCATCGCCGGAATATCGTCGCGATGCGCCGGCGGACGCAGCGGCGCACCGCTCGCAGCGCTCTGCAAGGGCTTTCCCTCGCCGAGCAACAGCTTCTCGATCACAGTCGCCATGCCGGGGATGACAATCTTCTGGTCGCGCAATTCGTAGCTTCTATCGCTGACGAAGGTATTGTTCAGCCGCACCACGCCTATCTTCTGCCGACCCAACTCCACGCCATTGCTCTGCTTGTCCATGAAGGTAGCCGCATTGACCACCAGATCGACGAAAACCGCCGGGCCAGAGACGTAGAAAGTACCACTGCGAGCATCGCCACGCAACGGATACCGCCGGTCATACAAGCCAGAACGGCGCAGAAAATCATTGAACGCGCCCAAGGACACATTGTGCAGCGATACCACCGCGTTGCGAATCTCGCTGGCGTCGTAGACGTAGATGGCCTGCCCATCGTGATACCAGATCAACCCCAGCTGCTGCGACAGTTTGTCCAGCAGCGCCTGCGAGCCGTTCAAATCGAACTCGCCGCTGATCTGCTTGCGCGCGGCCAGCTTGCTGACGATGATGGGCTTTTTCAGCTGCGCGGCCAACGCGTCGAAAAAGCTGCGCAAACTCTCATTCTTGGCGACATATCCGCTGCCGGCGGAAGCCGTTGGCCCTAATGCCCAGGCGACGGGAGGCGTTAGTAGTACCGCGCATGCCAGAAACCATGCGCACAAGTGATGTTTCTTCATTCTGTGGCTAATTGGATGATATTGCATAAGCTGCGCGGAGACATTCCAAGCAGCCCTTTTATTTCATTTGAAAAATGAGATGAAGAAGCATAGCCATGCATGAGGGCGACCTGGGTCAGGCTTTCTCGCCCCTCCACCACGTCCAGCATCGAGCGCGCCATCCGCCAGTCCCGCAGCTCGGTCTTGGCTGCACTGCCCAAGGCGTGGCGGCATAAGCGGCGGAAATGAGAATATGACACGCCGTAACGCTGCCCTAGATCCTGCAAGGTATTGCTGCCCGTCGACTGCGCCAGCAGAAACCGCACCAGCCAGTAGCTCTCGCTATGGCGCAACAAGTCGAGGAATGGCGAAAACGAAGCCGGCTCTTCCAACATCTGCAATAGAAACCAGTATTCGCAGCGTTTGCGTTCCTGCCAAACCGACGGCTCCTCATGGGACAGCAAAGACCAGGCAGCGAACTCTGCGCCCGCGGCCTCCACGCCATTCGCTTCGTCGATGAAAGCCAGCAGCTTGCTGAACACTTTCAGCTTGAGCGGACGCACTCTCAACTCTCCCGCGGCGACGCGAACCTCGACGCGATCCAGCAGCAATATGCCTTGCCAGCCGTCCGGCGCCTCCCACAACTCACTACCCTCTTTCCATGTCAGCTCCAGACGTGCTCTTTGATCCGGACTGAGCTGCAGCAACCAAGCCTCTTGAGCCGGAACGCTGCGTCTGGCGCCTGAGCACAACGCTTCCTGCGAATTTAACACTTCGTGATCTGTCATCAGTCAATGCCCTACTAGGGTCAGTTCACATTCTCACCGGCGGCCCAAAGGCTCAGGCAAGCACCGCGAAGGCGAGATAGTTGCCCGCGATTGTCGCAACGAGTGACGACGCGACGAAAATGTTTGATGCGATTGAAGAAACGT
>NZ_JBNCAB010000173.1:0-3845 GCF_049805555.1 Burkholderia sp. DN3021
GCAGGGCGGCAGCGTGAGGGCTGGCCAAGTGAGTGCGCAGCGTGATGTATCGGTGACGGCCACGGGTGACGTGGCGCTCAATGGCGCGGTGAACACGCAACGCGACGTTGTGGTGGCGGCGCAAGGCGATGTGACGGTCAATGGGCAAGTCAAGGCTGGGCGCAATGTGCAGATTGGCACGCAGGCGAGCCGGGTCGGGGCGGTGACGCTGGGCTCGGGCGGTGGGGTGGCTGCGGGCGGTTCGCTGGGGATCCAGGCGAGCCGGGACGTGACGCTCAATGGCGACGTACAGGCGGCCAAGGTGACGCTGAACACGCGCGGGCTGTTGCAGCAGGCGGCGAAGCTGCTGGCCACGGGTGGCCAGACGGTGACGCTCACCGAGCCGACGCTGGAGATCGAGGTGGGCGGCTATCGGTTGAAGGGGGCGTTGTCGGCGGTGGATGCGCAGGGGCAACCGATTGCGGGTGCCCGAATCGTGCTCTCGCACGGGGTCATGCAGGTGTTGGATGCGAACGGCCAGCGTCTGGTAGGTGCACAGATCGTGTCGAGCGCGCTCACGCGGAGTGCGGGTTCGGCGACGCTGGTGGCCAGTGGGGACGTGGTCAATGAGCAGGGGGTGATCCAGCTGGGTGGTGCGTCGACGGTGACGGTGGGCGGACAGCTGGTGAACCAGGGGGTGCTGTCGAGCGCGGGGCGCTTGACGATAGGCGCGCCGACGCTGACGAACGCGGGCAGCATTCAGGGCGCGCAGGGGCTCACAATCGGCGCGGATGGCAGCCTGGGGGTGTTGACCAATACGGGGGCGCTCGATGGTGGCAGCGAGGCGTTGGGGATCACGGCGCGGGAGCTGACGAACAGGGACGGGGACCTTCGTGCGGCCAAGGCGATCACGTTGAACCTGGATCGCTTGAGCAACGCGGGCGCGGTGATGGTGACGGGCGGTGACGGGACCTTGACGCTGACGTTGGGTGCGCAGACGTCGGAGAATAGCGGTTCGATGCAGGCCACACATATCGTGATCCGGAGCAAGGGCACGACGGACGTATCGGGGACGACGAGTGACGTGACCGATGGGCAGCAGGACGTGGCGTTGGTGCAGAAGACGGGGGCAAACGGCCTGAGTCATGTACCGACCTTGACGGGCACGGTCTCGGTGGATGGGCAGAGCGCGGCTGCGCGCGCGGCGGGAATCCAGGCAGCGCTGGAGCGTGCGCAGGCGGATATGGTGAAGATGCTGGGCGATGACTCGGGTAAAACCGGGCGGGCGCAAAGCACGGCGCAAGCGGCGGCGGCACGGGAGATTGCGGCGGTGCTGGGGGTGCCGGCGGACAGCGTCAAGGTGGTGATCGATGCGAAGACGGGCAAGCTGACCTATACGGTGGCATCGACGACGCAAGCGGTGAGTGCGGAGGCACGGATTGTGGCGCTGCGTGCGGCGCAGGCGGCGGGCCAGCAGGTGCTCACGCAGGAGCGTGCGATTGCGAAGTCGGAGCAGGCATTGGCGGGGGCGAATACGCCGATGCTGCAGGCAGCGCAGCAGGCGGCGGCCCAGGCGGTGGCCGATGCGTTGAATGTGCCGGGGGAGTCTGCTAAGTACAAGGCGAGTGATGTGGTAGTGAGCATTCACCCGACGACGGGCGTGGTGCAGATTGTGCCTGCGGCAGGGGCGAGTGTGCCGGCACTGGAGCTGGCGGTCATGCAGGCGGCGGTGCAGCGAGCGGTCTTGCGTGCGGGACAGGTGAAGGCGGCGCAGACGGCTGCGCTGGACGCGGCCCGGGACGCTTATATCGCGGATGCGGCAGCGCACGGGATGGTGTATACGGCGGCCGATTTGAAGGCGGTGATCGGCAATGATGGGAGCCCGCAGGTCTCGGCGCTGGTGCCGAAGACGCCGTCGAGCGATCCGGCGGTGATTGCCCGTGCGCAAGCCGAGCTGCAGGCACGGCAGGCGGCAGCGGAGCAGGCGCAAGCGCAGGCGCAGCAAGCGGCGCAACAGGCTGCGAAGGAGGCCCAACAGGCGGCGGCCAAGCTGATTGTGCAGGCCAGGCCGGATCAACTGGCGGCGCTGAGAAGCGCGGCGGTGCAGTCGCTGCGATCGTCGGCGGAGCAGAAGAATATCCAGTATGCGTCGATCGATGTGCAGTTTGATGCGCAAGGCAATATGACGCCGCGCCTGGGCGCGGCGAGCTGGATCGATGTGCCGGTGACGAAATCTGGCGAGAAGCCGCCGAAGCTGGCGGCGCTGAGTGCGGACGATATGCTGGCGGCGCAGCAGGCGGCCGCCCAGGTGGTGACGGACGCCCAGAATCGGGCGGCCGATGCGGTGGCTGCAGCGGCACAGGCGGAACGGGCCCGGGCCGTACAGGCCGCCAAGGACGCGGCGGCGGCCGCTGCCGTTGCAGGGGCGGCCAATGTGTCGACGACCCCGACGGCGCCGGCGGCGATTGCGGCCGTGCAAGGCCCCACGCAGGTGGGCACGGCGTTGTTGACCAACAGTGGCAAGCTGCAGGCGGCACAGGATCTGAGCCTGAATGTGGCGAAACTGAACAACACGGGCGCGATCCTGGCGGGCACGACGGCCGAGGTGGTGGCCGATGAGGTGCGTAACGCAGCGGGTGGTCAGATCGCAGCCCAGGGCAAGCTGACGGTCAATGCCAATAACGTGGCGAACGCGGGCACGATAGGTGCGGGTGAGGCGAGCCTGAGCGCGGGGCGTGGCTTGCTCAACAGCGGGACGATCGACGCGCAGGGCAAGCTGGACGTGCACGCGACGAACCTGGTCAATGGACTGGCTGGTGCGGTGAACGCCAAGGGCGCGCATCTGGGCGGTGCGCAGGTCAAGCTGGTGGCTGACCAGCGCTTCAGTAACCGCGGTGAGGTGGCGGGCACGGACAGCCTGGGCATCACGACGGCGCGGTTTGCCAATGCGGACACGGGGGTCATTTACGGGCGCAATGCCGCGACGCTCAACCTGACGCAGGCGGCCTACCAGAATCAAGGCACCGTCGCCAGCGACGGCCGTGCGACGCTGTATGTGCCGGGCGCGCTCGAGCTGAACGGGACAGCGCTTGCGCCGACGACGGGTAAGGCCGGGCTGCTTGAGCTCAAGGCCCAGGGCGATATCACGATCAAGGACGGCTTGCAAAGTGCGGGGGATGTACTGCTGCAATCGGGCGGCTCGATCACCAATCGCAGCAGCGTGGTGGCGGGTGGCCACCTGGGCGGGATTGCCCAGCACATCGTCAACGAGACGAATGGACTGATGTGGGCGGGCAAGGACGTGGAGCTGATCGGGGTTCAATCGATCCGCAACGGGCGCAATGCGCAGATCATCGCGGCCGGTAGTGGCGAAGGCAAGGACGGTGACGTCACGTTGCAGTCGCTGTCAGTCACGAACGATCTCGGTACGGTGCAAGCTGCCCGGGATCTGAATATCGATGCGCTCAAGCTGACCAACGCGGCGCAGCTGACGGGCGGGGTGGCGACCCGCGGGCGGGAGACATCGCAGGGCGACACGTCGCTTGGCGCGGGCTATACGGTATTCGGGCCGTCGCGCTATGACAACTACCGCTTGTCGATCGATGTTGATTCACTGGACTCGAATCTGGATGTGAACCAGGGGGTGCTGCAGGCGGGGCGCCACGTCAATCTGAACCAGGAGAAAGACTCGCAAGGCCGCTCCGTGTATGGCACGGGCAGCGCGACGAATAACGGACGGATCCTGGCCGGTGGGGACATCAACGTGACGGGGGATGTGAACAATGTGGGGCTGACGCAAACGGTGTCGCTGGGCGACTATCTGAAGCGCGCGGCGAGCATCAGCCTGAAGGTGACGGATAGCGCGG
>NZ_JBNCAB010000174.1:0-3757 GCF_049805555.1 Burkholderia sp. DN3021
TCGCGCTGACCACTGACTCCGGCAGCAACGCCAACGATCACATCACCAATGTCGGTACGTTGAATCTCACCGGTGTTGAAACTGGCGCCACCATCGAATACTCGATCGATGGCGGCCACACCTGGAACACCAGCTTCAACGCCGTCGAAGGCGTGAACGACGTGCAGGTTCGACAGATCGATGTCGCGGGCAACACGTCCGCCCCGACGGCGTTCAGTTTCACGCTCGATACGGCGGCTTCTGCGCCGGGTGTTGCACTGACCACCGATTCCGGCAGCAATGCCACCGACCACTTCACCAACGTCGGTACGTTGAACCTCTCGGGCGTCGAGACCGGCGCCACAGTTCAATACAGCATCGACAACGGTGCGCACTGGAACACGAGTTTCAGCGCCGTCGAAGGACTGAACAATGTGCAGGTTCGACAGATCGATGTCGCGGGCAACACGTCGGACCCGACCTCGCTCAGCTTCACACTCGATACCTCGGCCGCCGCGCCCACCGTCGCATTGACCGCCGATTCCGGCACTAGCTCGACCGACCACATCACCAACGTCGGCACGCTGAATCTTACGGGTGTTGAAACCGGCGCCACGATCGAATACTCGACCGATGGTGGTCATACCTGGAACACCAGTTTCAATGCCGTCGAAGGCGTGAACGACGTACAGGTTCGGCAGACCGATATCGCAGGCAATACGTCGGATCCGACTTCTTTCAGCTTTACGCTCGATACCTCGGCCACTGCACCGGGTGTTGCACTGACCGCCGACTCAGGCAGCAACGCTACCGACCACATCACCAACGTCGGCACACTCAACGTGTCTGGTGTGGAGACTGGCGCAGTTGTCGAATACTCGACCGATGGTGGTCATACCTGGAACACCAGTTTCGACGCCGTCGAAGGCATGAACGATGTACAAATTCGGCAAACCGATGTCGCGGGCAACACGTCTGACCCGACCTCGTTCAGCTTTACGCTCGATACCTCGGCCGCTGCACCGGGTATTGCGTTGAGCACCGATTCCGGCAGCAACGCCAGCGATCACATCACGAATGTCGGCACACTCAACGTGTCTGGTGTGGAGACTGGCGCAGTTGTCGAATACTCGACCGATGGCGGCCATACCTGGAACACCAGTTTCAACGCCGTCGAAGGCGTGAACGACGTACAGATTCGGCATACCGATGTCGCAGGCAATACATCTGATCCGACTTCATTCAGCTTCACGCTTGATACCTCGGCCGCCGCGCCCAGCGTCGCATTGACCGCCGATTCCGGCACTAGCTCGACCGACCACATCACCAACGTCGGCACGTTGAATCTCACCGGTGTTGAAACTGGCGCCACCGTCGAATACTCGATCGATGGCGGTCATACCTGGAACACCAGTTTCAACGCCGTCGAAGGCGTGAACGACGTACAGGTTCGGCAGACCGATGTCGCAGGCAACACGTCCGCCCCGACCTCGTTCAACTTCACGCTCGACACCTCGGCCGCTGCGCCAAGTGTCGCGCTGACCACTGACTCCGGCAGCAACGCCAACGATCACATCACCAATGTCGGTACGTTGAATCTCACCGGTGTTGAAACTGGCGCCACGATCGAATACTCGACCGATGGTGGTCATACTTGGAACACCAGTTTCAACGCGGTCGAAGGCGTGAACGACGTACAGGTCCGGCAAACCGATGTCGCAGGCAATACTTCAGGCCCGACTTCATTCAGCTTCACGCTCGATACCTCGGCCGCTGCTCCCGGTGTCGCTCTGACTACCGATTCCGGCAGCAGTGCCACCGACCACGTCACCAATGTCGGTACGTTGAATCTTACGGGTGTTGAAACCGGCGCCACGATCGAATACTCGACCGACGGCGGCCATACCTGGAACACCAACTTCAACGCCGTCGAAGGCGTGAACGACGTACAGGTTCGGCAGACCGATATCGCAGGCAATACGTCGGATCCGACTTCATTCAGCTTCACGCTCGATACCTCGGCCGCCGCGCCCGGTGTTGCACTAACCGCCGATTCAGGCAGCAACGCTACCGACCACATCACCAACGTCGGTACACTCAACGTGTCTGGTGTGGAGACTGGCGCAGTTGTCGAATACTCGATCGATGGTGGCCACACCTGGAACACCAGTTTCAGCGCTGTCGAAGGCGTGAACGACGTACAGATTCGGCAGACCGATGTCGCAGGCAACACGTCCGCCCCGACCTCGTTCAACTTCACGCTCGACACCTCGGCCGCTGCGCCCGGTGTCGCACTCACGAGCGATTCCGGTAGCAACTCGACCGACCACATCACGAACGTCGGTGCACTCAACGTTTCTGGTGTGGAGACTGGCGCAGTTGTCGAATACTCGATCGATAGCGGCCATACCTGGAACACCAGCTTCAACGCCGTCGAAGGCGTGAACGACGTGCAGGTTCGACAAACCGATGTCGCAGGCAACACGTCCGCCTCGACCTCGTTCAACTTCACGCTCGATACCTCTGCCGCTGCGCCAAGTGTCGCGCTGACCACTGACTCCGGCAGCAACGCCAACGATCACATTACCAACGTCGGCACGCTGAATCTCACCGGTGTCGAAACCGGCGCCACCGTCGAATACTCGACCGATGGTGGTCATACCTGGAAAACCAGTTTCAATGCCATCGAAGGCGTGAACGACGTACAGGTCCGGCAGACCGATGTCGCAGGCAATACATCGGATCCGACTTCTTTCAGCTTTACGCTCGATACGTCGGCCGCCGCGCCCGGTGTCGCACTGACTACCGATTCCGGCAGCAACGCCAGCGATCACATCACGAACGTCGGCACACTCAACGTGTCTGGTGTGGAGACTGGCGCAGTTGTCGAATACTCGATCGACGGCGGCCATACCTGGAACACCAACTTCAACGCCGTCGAAGGCGTGAACGACGTGCAGGTTCGACAGATCGATGTCGCGGGCAACACGTCCGCCCCGACGGCGTTCAGTTTCACGCTCGATACGGCGGCGGCTGCGCCCGGTGTCGCGCTCACGAGTGACTCCGGTAGCAGCGCCACTGATCACATCACCAATGTCGGTACGTTGAACGTCACTGGCATCGAGACCGGCGCAACCGTCCAGTACAGTATCGATAGCGGTGCGCATTGGAGTACGAGCTTCAGCGCCGTCGAAGGGTTGAACAACGTGCAGGTTCGGCAGATCGACGTGGCCGGTAACACATCGTTAGCTACATCTCTCAGCTTCACGCTCGATACCTCGGCTGCCGCGCCCGGAGTTGCGCTCACGAGCGATTCCGGAAGCAGCTCCACCGACCACATCACCAACGTCGGCACGCTGAACCTCTCGGGCATCGAGACCGGCGCCACAGTTCAGTACAGCGTCGACAACGGCGCGCATTGGAACACGAGCTTCGGCGCCGTCGAAGGTGCGAACAACGTTCAAGTTCGCCAGATCGATGTCGCGGGCAATACGTCGTCGGCAACGTCGTTCAGTTTCACGCTGGATACGTCGGCCGCTGCGCCCGGTGTCGCGTTGACTACCGACTCGGGTAGCAATGCCGCCGATCACGTTACCAACGTCGGTACGTTGAATCTCTCCGGCATCGAAACCGGCGCCACCGTTCAATACAGCATCGACAACGGTGCACATTGGAGTACGAGCTTCAGCGCCGTCGAAGGTGCGAACAACGTTCAAGTTCGCCAGATCGATGTCGCGGGCAATACGTCGTCGGCAACGTCGTTCAGTTTCACGCTGGA
>NZ_JBNCAB010000175.1:0-3660 GCF_049805555.1 Burkholderia sp. DN3021
ACGTTTCTTCAATCGCATCAAACATTTTCGTCGCGTCGTCACTCGTTGCGACAATCGCGGGCAACTATCTCGCCTTCGCGGTGCTTGCCTGCGCCTTTGGGCCGCCGGTGAGAATGTGAATAGGACCTAACAGGCTGTTGAAATTGGGAATGGTGTAAACGGGCTTTGTGGGCGGTGCGTTAGAGATAACGTGTTCATGGTCTTGGTCGGATGGGTGCGATGCGCGGAATGGACGAGATGCAAGAACCGCTGTTCACGACGGTGAAGCTGGAAGACTTCGTGCCGGCCGATCACCCGTTGCGGCCGCTGCGGCTGCTGGTCAATCAGGCACTGAAGCGACTCAATGGACTGTTCGGTACGATCTATGCCGACAGCGGTCGCGCGTCGATTGCGCCCGAGAAGTTGCTGCGTGCGCTGTTGTTGCAGGTGTTCTACTCGGTACGCAGCGAACGCATGCTGATGGAGCAGATGCGCTACAATTTGCTGTCCCGATAGTTCGTCGGCTTGGCCATCCAAGACGTCGTCTGGGACCACTCGGTGTTCTCGAAGAACCGCGACCGGCTGCTTGAGCATGAAGTGATCGAGGCGTTCTTTACCGAAGTCATGAGCTTGGCGGACAAGCAAGGGTTGCTGTCCAGAGAGCACTTCTCGGTCGGTGGCACGCTGATCCAGGCGTGGGCCAGTCACAAGAGCTTCCGTCCCAAGGACGGCTCGGACGATCCGCCGGCCGGCGGCGGACGTAATGCCGACACGGACTGGAAAGGCAAACGGCGCAGCAACGATACGCATGAGTCGAGCATGGATCCGGACGCCCGGTTGTTCAAGAAGAGCAAAGGTATGCCGTCCATCCTGTGCTACCACGGTCACATCCTGATGGAGAACCGTTCGGGCTTGGTGGTCGGTGCCGTGGTGAGCCATGCCGACGGCTTCGCCGAACGCGCCAATGCGTTGCGCCTGCTCGATTGCATGCCGGGGCGTCATGCCAAGACGCTCGGCGCCGACAAGGGCTACGACATGCGCGACTTTGTGCGGGACTGCCGTGCGCGCAAGGTGACGCCGCACGTCGTGCGCAATGACACGCGCATCAAGGCGGCAGCGCGATCGATGGCCGCACCTCGCGGCACGCCGGCTACCTATATTGAGGACATGGAAAAACGAGACATGAGATCGCTTCCTCGTGATGCACGTGAAGCACAGCGTCGACAGGTGATCGGGCTGCACGAGCGTGGGTGGGACTACGACGAAATCGCAGACCATACGAACCCGTCGCGTACAGATATTTGCAAACGCTATGTTCGCGAAGGTGCGGCTGGTTTGTACGACAAACCGAGTGGAGGGGCAGTGAATCCAAGCCGTGCCCTGAGCGAGCAGCGGGAAGTGGAAATTCGGGCGTGGTTTACCGTAGGGTTACACGCGTGGCGACGTAGGGAGGTCGCGATGGTCGATAATGGGCGCTTCGTTTTTCACTGGGGTCCGCGGATGAATCGATCGGCCGGCGCGGCGGTGCAGTTGTCTGGGTGTGGCCGCAAGCATCTTGCGGTACGGGCTTTGGCGGGCGGGCACACCATCAGTTCACTGGCCGATGGGCACCGCGTAAGCCGCAAATTCATTTGCCAGCAGAAGCACAAGGCCCGCGCTGCGCTGGATGATGCTTTCACGTCCGTGCCCGAGGCGGCCGAGCCGGTGCTGCGCACGCTGCCGGCCACCGCACGCTGGCGCTTCTGTCGCAGTAAGGCGGTCTGGTAAGCTTGGGTGATCGGAATTGAGGGGAAGTGAGCGATGCAGCAAGGCATGAAAGCGACCCTGAAACGATTGTTCCAGCGACTGCATTACCCGCTCGAGGTGATCCTGCAGTGCGTGCGCTGGTATGTTGCGTACCCGCTGAGTCTGCGCCACCTCGAGGAGATGATGGCCGAACGGGGTGCGGCGGTCGATCACTCGACGGTACATCGATGGGTCATCAAGCTACTGCCGGTGTTGGAAAAGGCGTTTCGGCAGCGCAAGCGTCCGGTCGGGAAAAGCTGGCGGATGATGGGCTTCAAGGATTTTCACTGCGCCCGCATCCTGCTCGGCGGCATCGAGCTGATGCACATGATCGCCAAAGGGAAGATGAAGGGCGATCGCAAGAACCAGACACCCGCCGAGCAATCTTATTCATTGGTCGCATAAGGAATCCTATTCAAATAAACATCCCCTTGGCCGATTGCCACTATCGCGACAGCCCCCAAAAAAATGCGGTTGCCAAAAACGGCAATCTTGAAACCGTTCGCCCCCCCGCTTCCACTGGCGCCATTACGCCGATCCGTGACAACAGGTTTTCGACCTCTCAGACAGGAGCCCAGAATGATTCCTATACTCCCCTCCGCCGCGCAAGTCTTCCCTTCCGTGGGGGATGGCGCGGCCATACCACTGCAGCAACGCGTGACCGAGCAAGTTCCCGCGGGGGTGCCGGTGCGGCAGGATTTCAACGACGATCCGCTTGCACAGGCATTTCTCGACGCGCTGAGGCAGTTGCCGGCAGGCGATAGTTCCAAGGATTATGCCGGCGCCGTCAGCAAACTGCTGCGGGAATTCGTTGATCCGAAAAGCGGCGAGAGCGCCTTCGTCACCTTGAGCGATCAAACTGCCATTCTGCAATACATTCTTGCCCAGATCAGATCGGATGATCCACTATACGCCCCCCTGCAGGCCACTCTGATTGGAACCAGCAACTTCCATTTTCAGATGACAAAATGGATGCAGGATGTTTGCATGTCGAATGGCAGCCCCAAGGAGTTCGAGGAGTGGTAAAGACGGCACTGCCACGGTGTTGATGCACTTCGGAGGTTAAGGCAATGCTGATTAAGTCGTAAGCACTCGACCAGCACAGTAGCGCAGGTCGTTGACGACGGGAGCGCGATGCTATCGGATGGGCTCGACGTGAGCAGTAGACGGCAGCGACGACGCCACGTTCCAGTGCAGCAGTTCGTCGATGCGGTTGATCTGATGGTCAGCGATGCGCTCAAGCACGTAGGAGATATACGGCTCGGGATCGAGGCCGTTCAGGCGCGCGGTGCCGATCAGGCTATACATCGCGGCAGCGTGTTCACCACCGGAGTCGGCGCCGGCGAACATGTAATTCCGTCTTCCGAGGGCGACACCGCGCAGTGCTCGCTCGGCGATCAGGTTGTCGATCTCCGCACGCCCATCGCTGCAGTAGTAGGTGAGCGCCGGCCAGCGATTCAGCGCGTACCGAATCGCCTTGGTCGTGTCAGATTTCGCTGAGAGTGTGGCGAGCGTCGCTTCGAACCAGCGTCTCATGCCGTCGAGTAGCGGTACAGATTGTGCTTGGCGCACACGTCCGCGTTCGTCGGGTGGCTTGCCTCGGATAGGCTTTGTTCGGCAGGGGTAGTTGCGCGGTAGCGTGAGGTCGAGTAGAAAGGGCCATTCGTGTATCTGACGGCGGTGGTGGACTGGGGCGAGTCGCAAGGTACTCTCGCACCGGGTCGCCATCACGCTGGAAGCCGTACACGCTGTCGAGGCACTGGAAGAAGCGTTCACCCGTTACGGGCTGCCGGACATTGTGAACACCGTAAGCCCCCGGCGAAGTCATCTTGAAGGCGGCCATCGAAAGCAAGGAGCATCGTGTCCATTAGAATTTTTGATGGACAGGTGTACATG
>NZ_JBNCAB010000176.1:0-3648 GCF_049805555.1 Burkholderia sp. DN3021
CCGCCGCGCCGCAACAGGCCGCACCGGCACCGGCTCCCGCAACCGTCGAGCCGGCCGCAGCCGCAGCAACGCAACCGCCGCAGCAACCCCAACGGCCGCAGGCCGAACACGCGGCGCAGGCCGCCGCGCATCACGACGACAAGCGCGCGCGCCCGGCCGCCGCGGCCGCATCGGGCGCCGAAGGCAGCTCGATCCGTGTCGGCGTCGAGAAGGTCGACCAGCTGATCAACCTCGTCGGCGAGCTCGTGATCACGCAGGCGATGCTCGCGGAGACCGCGAGCGCGTTCGATCCGGCGCTGCACGACCGCCTGTTCAACGGGATGGCGCAGCTCGAGCGCAACGCGCGCGACCTGCAGGAAGCCGTGATGTCGATCCGCATGATGCCGATGGATTACGTGTTCAGCCGCTTCCCGCGGCTCGTGCGCGACCTCGCCGGCAAGCTCGGCAAACAGGTCGAGCTCGTCACGTTCGGCCAGGCGACCGAACTCGACAAGAGCCTGATCGAACGGATCATCGATCCGCTCACGCACCTCGTGCGCAACAGCCTCGACCACGGGATCGAGACGGTCGACAAGCGCGTCGCCGCCGGCAAGGACGCGGTCGGCCAGCTCGTGCTGTCGGCCGCGCATCACGGCGGCAACATCGTGATCGAGGTCAGCGACGACGGCGCAGGCCTGAACCGCGAGCGGATCCTCGCGAAGGCCGCGAAGCAGGGCATGCAGGTGTCCGACAACATCAGCGACGAAGAGGTGTGGAACCTGATCTTCGCGCCGGGCTTCTCGACCGCCGAGACGGTGACCGACGTGTCGGGCCGCGGCGTCGGGATGGACGTCGTGAAGCGCAACATCCAGTCGATGGGCGGTCACGTCGAGATCACGTCGCAGGCCGGCCGCGGCACGACCACGCGGATCGTGCTGCCGCTGACGCTCGCGATCCTCGACGGGATGTCGGTGAAGGTCGGCAGCGAGATCTTCATCCTGCCGCTGAACTTCGTGATGGAGTCGCTGCAGCCGTCGATCGACGATATCTACACGGTCGGCAACGGCGAGCGCGTGGTGCGCGTGCGCGGCGAATACCTGCCGCTGGTCGCGCTGCACGAGGTGTTCTCGGTCGAGGACGCCCGCACCGACCCGACGCAGGGGATCGTCACGATCATGCAAACCGAGGGGCGCCGCTTCGCGATGCTGATCGACGAGCTGGTCGGCCAGCAGCAGGTGGTCGTGAAGAACCTCGAAACCAATTATCGCAAGGTGCACGGCATCTCGGCGGCGACCATCCTCGGCGACGGCAGCGTCGCGCTGATCGTCGACGTCGCGGCGCTGAACCGAGAAACCCGTGCGACGCACGGCGCCCGAGCCGGCGCCGAGCTCGCGATGTTCTGACTCTCGCCATTCAACCGATTGGGGGCAAACGTGTCTGCTGAAGTCCAAATGATCAATCCGGCCGCGGCGAACGCGGCGACGAGCCGCCGCGACGCGGCGCAAGGCGACGCGACGGGCCAGGAATTCCTCGTGTTCACGCTCGGCGACGAGGAATACGGGATCGACATCCTGAAGGTGCAGGAAATCCGCGGCTACGACAGCGTCACGCGCATCGCGAACGCGCCGGACTTCATCAAGGGCGTGATCAACCTGCGCGGGATCATCGTGCCGATCGTCGACATGCGGATCAAGTTCCATCTCGGCCGCGTCGAGTACGACCACCAGACCGTCGTGATCATCCTGAACGTCGCGCACCGCGTGGTCGGGATGGTGGTCGACGGCGTGTCGGACGTGCTGACGCTGCAGACCGACCAGATCATGCCGGCGCCGGAATTCGGCGCGACGCTGACGACCGAGTACCTGACGGGCCTCGGCACGGTTGACGGCCGGATGCTGATCCTGATGGATATCGAGAAGCTGATGTCGAGCCGTGAAATGGCGCTGATCGAGACACTCGGCGGTTAAGCGCGCCGCGCGCGCAGGAATTTCGGGAGAATCTGCAATGTTGCATAACTGGTCGATCCGCACGACGCTCACGGCGGTCGGACTCATCCTCGTGTGCCTGGCCGCCGCGGTCGGCGGGCTCGGCCTCTACGCGCTCGATCACGCGAGCCGCTCGCTCGACGAGATCGCGCACGTCGACCTGCCGGCGATCCACACGCTCGACGACACGGCCGCGCACCTGCTGCGTGCGCGTGTCGCGCTCGATCGTTTCCGTACGCTGACCGAAGCCGGCAATGCGGCCGACGCGACGAAGGTGCTCGACCGCGCGCAGGAGCTGTTTGCGAAGTCGAACCAGAACTGGCAGGCGTTCCAGTCGTTGCCGAAGCTCGGCGTCGAGCAGACGCTCGTCGACGAGCTCACCGCACGCTACACGACGATCGTGAAGGAAGGCGTCGAGCCCGAATTTGCCGCGGCGCGCGCGGGCGACATGGCGGCGTACCACGCGATTGCCGACACGAAGATCAGCCCGATGTTCGTCGCGTTCGACCAGACGGCGGCAGCCGTGATCGTATCGCTGCAGAAGCACGCGGAAGAGCGCCAGGCCGCGACGCAGTCGCAGATCTCGCTGATGGTCGCGCTGATTGCGGCCGGCATCGCGGTCGCGTTCGTCGTCGTGATCGCGATCCGCTTCGCGATGCGCGGGCTGATCGTGAAGCCGCTCGAGGACGCGATCGCGCACTTCGAGCGGATTGCCGGCGGCGACCTCACGCAGCCGGTGAACGTGTCCAGCACGAACGAGATGGGGCGCCTGTTCGGCGGCATCAAGCGGATGCAGGACGCCGTCACGACGATGGTGCAGTCCGTGCATCGCGGCACCGAATCGATCGACGTCGGCGCGCGCGAGATCGCGACCGGCAACATCGACCTGTCGCAGCGCACCGAGGAGCAGGCCGCGTCGCTGCAGGAAACCGCGTCGAGCATGGAGCAGCTGACGGGCACCGTGCGGCAGAACGCGGAGAACGCGCGGCAGGCGAGCCAGCTCGCGGTGAACGCGTCGGACATCGCGACGCAGGGCGGCGAGGTGGTCGGCCAGGTCGTATCGACGATGCAGGACATCGCGGCGAGCTCGGGCAAGGTCGTCGACATCATCGGCACGATCGAAGGCATCGCGTTCCAGACCAACATCCTCGCGCTGAACGCGGCGGTCGAAGCCGCGCGTGCGGGCGAGCAGGGCCGCGGCTTCGCGGTGGTCGCGGGCGAGGTGCGCTCGCTCGCGCAGCGCAGTGCGACGGCCGCGAAGGAAATCAAGCAGCTGATCGGCGATTCGGCCGAGAAGGTCGACAGCGGGTCGGCGCTCGTCGCGCGCGCGGGCTCGACGATGGACGAGATCGTGCAGGCCGTGCGCCGCGTGACCGACATCATGGGCGAGATCAGCGCCGCGTCGGAAGAGCAGTCGACCGGCATCGAGCAGGTCAACCGTGCGGTCAGCCAGATGGATTCGGTCACGCAGCAGAACGCGGCGCTCGTCGAGCAGGCAGCGGCCGCGGCCGCGTCGCTCGAGGAGCAGACGCGCCAGATGAAGGCGATCGTGTCGGGCTGGCGCGTGACGGGCGGCATCGTGCTCGCGCCGGCGCGCGGCGTCGCGCGGCCGGTCGCGCATGGATCGGCGGCCGTGCCGGCACTGCCGTCGGAGCCGCGTCACGACGCCGCGCCGGTCGCCGCG
>NZ_JBNCAB010000177.1:0-3620 GCF_049805555.1 Burkholderia sp. DN3021
GGCATCGGCCGCTCGGGCGGCGCCGGCCGCGCCAGCAGGTCGCGTGCCGCGAGCCGCAGGTTGCCGACGACCGCGTCGCCCGACGGCGTCCACGCGGCAACGCCCGGATCGTCGACGAGCTGGACGAGCGCCGCACCCGGCGGCACGTGCGGGCCGAAGCCTTCGATGTGGTAGGTAAATGCAGGCGCGCCGAACGCGAACACGAGATCGTGCCCGTCGAGCCGCGCGACGATCTTCTCGCGGATCGCGGGCAGGAAGCCGGCGAACAGCGGATGATCCTCGGGGAAGCTGCAGCGCCCCGACATCGGCGCGACGTACACGCGCGCACGGTGCCGCTCGGCAAGCCGCACGACGTCGTCCCACGCACCGGCGCGATCGACGGCCGCGCCGACCACGAACGCGGGGCGCCGCGCGGCGTCGAGCGCGTCGCCGAGCCGCGCGAGCGCGTCGGGATCGGGCCGCGCGACGCTGCTGACGTCGCGCCGCGGCAGCAGCTCGGCCGGCTGGTCCCAGTCGTCGACCGGGATCGACACGAACACGGGGCCGCGCGGCTCCTGCATCGCGATGCGGTAAGCACGCGCGATCGCGGCCGGCACGTCCTGCGCACGCGCGGGCTCGATGCTCCATTTCACGTACGGCTTCGGCAGTTCGGCGGCCTGCGTCGCGCCGAGGAACGGGTCGAACGGCAAGATCGCGCGCGCCTGCTGGCCCGCGGTGACGATCAGCGGCGTGCGGTTCTTGAACGCGGTAAACAGATTGCCCATCGCGTTGCCGACGCCCGCCGCCGAATGCAGGTTGACGACCGCCGCATTGCCGGTGGCCTGCGCATGGCCGTCGGCCATCCCGACCACGACGGCCTCGTGCAAGCCGAGCACATAGCGGAAATCGGCCGGGAAGTCGCGGAACATCGGCAGCTCGGTCGAACCGGGATTGCCGAACACGCGGTCGATGCCGAACTGGCGAAGCAGGTCGATGACCGCATCGCGAACGGTGATCGATGCGGCGGATGGGGGCTGATGGCCGGACATGCTCGGCGCTCCTCGATGGCTTGGCGGTTTCCACAGTATCGAAGCGCAAGCCATTCTCGGATACTGTATTTTTTGCGATAAGCCATTACATTCCGGCATGACTTTCGATCTCCGACAATTGCGCGCCTTCACGACGATCGTCGCGTGCGGCAGCCTCGGCCGCGCGGCCGATGCGCTGCATGTGACGCAGCCGGCGCTGAGCCGGATCCTGAAGCGGCTCGAGGACCAGGTCGGCGCGCCGTTGTTCGAGCGCCATTCGAAGGGCGTGCAGCTCACCGCGTTCGGCGACGCGCTGCTGCCGCACGCGACGCTGCTGCAGCACGAGGCCGAGCACGCGCGCGAGGAACTCGACGCAATGCGCGGGTTCGCGAAGGGCACGATCAAGGTCGGCACGGTGGGCAGCATCGCGAGCCTCGTGCTGCCGGTCGCGGTCGGCCGCGTGCTCGACCGCTGGCCGAACCTGCGCGTCGAGATCCTCGAAGGCGTGTGGGACCGCCTCGCCGAGGGATTGAACAAGCACGAGATCGATCTTGCGCTGTCCGCGCACGGGCCCGACACCGACGAGATCGTCGCGATTCCCGAGTGCCGCTGGGAAGATCGCAGCCATATCGTTGCGGCGCCGCACCATCCGCTGCGCGCGCTCGGCCGCGCGCCGACGCTCGTCGACACGCTGCACGCGCGCTGGGCGATTCCGCCGCGCGGCACCGCACCGTTCGACCACATGCGCGCGACCTTCGACGCACACGGGCTCGCGCTGCCCGACATCGCGGTCGAAACGCGCTCGGTCACGACGCTGAAGAGCCTCGTCGCGCATGCCGGTTTCCTGAGCTGGATGGCCGAGCCGATGTACGGCGCCGAGCAGGCGGCCGGCACGATCGACACGCTGCCGGTGCAGGAGGTCGTCGCAGTGCGCACGCTCACCGCGTTCCGGCGTCGCCACGGGATCCTGCCGGGGCCGGCCGGCAAGCTGCTCGACGAACTCGTCGCGCTCACGCGCGAAGGGCGCTGACACCCGCTCCCGACCGGCCGCCTGTTCGCGCCCCTTCGCCTCCGTTCCCGCGCCACCCGCGCGCCGCCGCAGCGCACCATCGAAATGCCGTCTCCCCGCCTTGACTTTCGCTCGCCCGAATACGATCATTCGCTCACATTAAGAGCAAATGATCTAGTCGACAGGAAAGACTGGCACGAACAGGAGACACCGGATGAGCGAATCGCCCTCCGCCCGCGCGCCCGTGCTGCTGCACATCGGCGCGGGCTCGTTTCACCGCGCGCACCAGGCGTGGTATCTGCATCGCGTGAACGCGGCCGTGCCGGCCGACGAACGCTGGTCGCTGACCGTCGGCAACATCCGCGACGACATGCGCGCGACGATGGACGCGCTCGCCGCGCAGCACGGCGAATACACGCTCGAAACCGTCACGCCGCAAGGCGAGCGCGCGTACGAGACGATCCGCGCGATCACGCGCGTGCTGCCCTGGTCGATCGACCTCGCCGCGCTGATCGACGCCGGCGCCGATCCGGCCTGCCGGATCGTGTCGTTCACCGTCACCGAAGGCGGCTACTACCTCGACGAACACAACCGGCTCGACGTCGCGAACGCCGATCTCGCGGCCGACCTGCAGGGCGCGCGCACGACGCTGTACGGCGCGCTCGCGGCGCTGCTCGCCGAACGCATGCGGCGCGGCGCGGGCCCGCTCACGCTGCAGAGCTGCGACAACCTGCGCAACAACGGCGCGCGCTTTCGCGCGGGCATGCGCG
Organism: Burkholderia sp. DN3021; assembly: GCF_049805555.1. Classification (NCBI taxonomy): domain Bacteria; kingdom Pseudomonadati; phylum Pseudomonadota; class Betaproteobacteria; order Burkholderiales; family Burkholderiaceae; genus Burkholderia; species Burkholderia sp. DN3021. The sequence goes on from NZ_JBNCAB010000177.1 coordinate 2,787, forward strand.
AATTCCTCGAACGGCGCGGGGCAGCCGACCTGCTCGCGTGGTTCGACGCGAACGTCGCGACGCCGAGCGCGATGGTCGACCGCATCACGCCGCGCCCGACCGCCGACGTGCGCGAACGCGTGCTGGCGGCCACCGGCCTCGACGACGCATGCCCGGTGATGGGCGAATCGTTCATCCAGTGGGTGATCGAGGACCGCTTCGCGGCCGGCCGGCCGCGCTGGGAGCTGGCCGGCGCGGAACTCGTCGACGACGTGCACCCGTACGAGGAAGCGAAGATCCGCATCCTCAACGCGACGCACAGCTGCATCGCGTGGGCCGGCACGCTCGCGGGCTACACGTATATCCACGAAGGCACGCACGACGCGGCGATCCGCCGCTTCGCGCACGACTACGTGACGCAGGACGTGATCCCTTGCCTGACCCCGAGCCCGCTCGATCTCGCGCGCTACCGCGACGTCGTGCTCGAGCGCTTCGGCAACCCGTACGTGCTCGACACGAACCAGCGCGTCGCGGCCGACGGCTTCTCGAAGATCCCCGGCTTCATCGCGCCGACGCTCGTCGAATCGTTCGCGCGCGGCGGCGCGGCGCCGGTCGCCACCGCCGTGCTGCCCGCGCTGTTCCTGCGCTTTCTCGAACGCTGGGCGCGCGGCACGCTGCCGTACGCGTACCAGGACGGCGTGATGGACGAAGCCGCCGCACGGGCGATCGTCGACGCCGACGACCCGGCCGTCGCGCTGTGCGCGAGCCGCCCGCTGTGGGGTTCGCTCGCGGGCAACGCCGCGCTGTTCGAGGCGCTGCGCGCCGCGGTCGGCCGGGTCGACGCATGGCTCGCGC
>NZ_JBNCAB010000178.1:0-3601 GCF_049805555.1 Burkholderia sp. DN3021
TAATTGCGGTTTACGGCAACGCCGGAAATATTCCCCAGCTCGCAAACGTATCTGTATACCATTGTCGGATATACATCGAACCGCACTCCTAGTGAGTGCACAAATTGATTCAGATTCAATAGCGCCACGCTCTCCTCACCTCAATCGCACGGGATGCCATGTCGACCTGTCTTGTCGCCGCAGTCGATCCGGAGCTTCAGGGCAAACTTGTCGACAGCGAAAGGTCGCTGCTGCATGTCAATCCCGCCGCAGCCGGCGTGGTGTCGGCATGGCGCGCCCCGCCGGCCATGCTCGACGACTGGCGCGTACTTGCAGCGGTGCGCTTCATGGAGCAGCGCCTCGATGGCCAGATGCGACTCGACGATATCGCCGCCCAGGCGGATCTCAGTCCGCATCACTTCCAACGCTACTTCAAGAAGCTGCTGGGGCAGTCGCCGGCCGCCTATCGCCGCCGTATCCAGCTGGAGCGTGCCGCCCTGCATCTATGGATCACCGGCCATCCGGTGATCGATATCGCGTTCATGGCAGGATATGCGAGCCACGAGGCGTTCGTCAGAGCCTTCTATGCCCAGTTTGGGCGCGTTCCGTCGGAGTACCGCAGTCATGCTCGCCAACAGGTAAGTTTTCCGACTGCCGAGGAGCGGGGACGCGTGGCGGAAATCCGGGTGTGCGAGCAGCAGCAGGTTCCGTTGCTGGCGATGCGTTTTTATGGACCGTATGCGAGCGTGGAAACGCACTGGCAACGGTTCGTGGAACACCTGCAAGTATTGGGGATCGCACCCGAACGGTTCCAGGCGATCGGCATTGCGTACGACAGTCCGGAGATCGTGCATAACGCATTTATCCGCTATGACTGCGCGATTGTCACATCCGATTACGATCATCGCCGTTCGGGCCTGGCGCGTCTGCCGTTCAGAGCAGGAGCCTACGGAGTGCTCTCGCACGATGCGCCGTACGACCAGATATTTTCGACCTATCGGATATTGAGCACCGCGTGGCTGCCGACGATGGCGGACGAATTGCGCATGGAACTCACCTGTGCATACGAGTGTTACCGCGAACCGCCGTGGTTGAATGTGGGCGGTTCGCAGCGCTTCGATCTGATGCTGCCGGTTGCCTGGCTGCGGGCACCGTCGCGACCCACAGGTGCCCGCGCCAGGACCGGAAACGTAGTTTAGCCGCCGACCACGGGGACGCAGGCTGTCACGCGGTCACGCCTGAAACGGCGCTTGTGCCGGCCTGGCCGGCTTCGCCGAGCGCGCGGGAAAACTCGATCATCGAGAGATCCTTCACGCCGCCAGGTATGCCAGGTCTATCGTCGTTTCTTCCACACATGAAGATAGTTAGATTCGACGCTCCCGTCACGATGCTGCCCGCCCCGTAACGAAAATGCGGGTCCCTGATCTTCGTTCGGTTTTCCGCCAGGACATGCCGGTTCGACAGCAACGTTATCGCGCGCTTATCGAGGTCGATGCGGTACAGACCTGCCCAGTCGTCGATCGCCTTGGGGTTCAAATCGCTGCCCTCCAGATCGCCCGCCAGACTCAGCAGATAGAGCGAACCGTCTTTGGCCCTCAGCAGATTCATGTTATCCGAGCCGTGCTCCGTTCTCGCCTCGAACAGCGGCTCGAGCGCGAATTCGGGGTCGTCGAGAAGACAATTGTTACTGAGATAAAAATGGACAGTCTTTGACTGGTTGATCGCGACAAGGTATCGCAGATCGTCGAAAGAGCCGACATCGACGACTGCGATCGACGCGACACTGATACCTGGTTCGAGCAGCGCGGGCATGCGGATCGGACGATGCAGGTCGTTCAGACCGCCAAGCCAGAAGATGTTCAGGTAGCTCGAGCCCGGATCGGTGGCCGGCCACTCGCGCTCCACTTCGACAAGCAGGTAGTCTCCCACCAGTTGACAGCCACCCGGATGATTCCACCAGTCCGGCTTCGTCGTGGTTCGAAGCTCGCGGCGTTCGACGGCCGCGTCGCGATTCACGATACGGATTTCTCCGTTCGGCTGGGCGATGTCGCGAGAGTCGTGGGTGAGAAGATCGAACTGGTTCCAACGGGCCATGCCCTGATAGTGGCTAATCCCGAAGTCGTATTCCATATGGGTGTACGTATGCCGATAGACGCCAGAGCCGTCGATGTTCAGCCGCTCGAAAGCCTGTCTCGGATCGGTCAGCCGGTTCGCGGAGAGCCGCCCCGTGTCGGAGCTTTGCGCGAGGCTGCGGCCGTCGTTGTGCCAGAGGCCGCCGGGCACGTCAGTCCGGTTGTCGCACCACATCACGACGCGCGGCTCCTGATTGTTGTCGATGCCGAGCACCTGAAGATTGCCATCTGCGCCGCCCGCCAGCCTAACGGAGATCGCCTGCGCCGATGCGGGTTGCGCTTTGGGCGTCTGCCACTTGCCGTCACCGTCGGTCCACGCGAGCGGCAGTGCGCGACCGCCGGCCTGGACGCCGACGAGATACGCTCGCTTGCCGAACAGGATCGAATGCATCGCTACATAGCTATAACCTTGCGGCGTGACCGGCGTGAACTCCTGGTGCCAGTTGCCGTCAGCGTCTTGACGGGAAATCCTGACGATCTGTCCTTGGTTCGTTAGCCCGAAGACATAAAGATTGTGATGAATGTCGTGCTGAACGAGTATGTCCCGATAGGACGCGCCGGCGTTGGAGCCGAGACGCTGGCTGCGCTCGCCCACTGGATTCCATTGGTGCGAGCTGTTCTGCCACGCGATCAGGTAGGCGAAGCCATCCGTTGCGCCTATTCCGATCAGTTGCGGAAGATCGTAACGTCCGCTGCCGCTACCAACGCCCAACTGAAGTGTCCGGTACTGCCGTTGACGCGTCAGTGGCTCGTTGCCGCCTGCGTGCCAGCTACCGTCATTCGACTGCGTGACGGCAAGGTACGGAAGCCGGTCGCTCTGTCCCAGGCCGATGACTTGCAAACCGTTGGTGCCGGGCCCGCAGGCTAGCTGTTCGACGTAACCGCGATCGGGGCCCAACGGGCCTACCGCATAGCCGCTGGGCGCTCGCCACTCGCCGTTGTAGTACGCCGGCAGGTAAAGGCGGTGCGTGGACGAATCGGTGCCCAACGCCTGGAGAAATCCGCCGTTGCCCGCTACGAGCTGAATCTGACCGTACGACCGCGCGCCGGCGAAGGCGAGCGCGTTGTAGCTCGGCATCATCCATGCACCGGACTGCGCCTGCCACGCGTAGCCGTAGAGTCGCCCGGGCGACTGGGGGTCGTTGCCGATTCCGATCAGCTGGGCTATGAAAGGGGCATGGTCCGGCCGGTCGCCGAACGAACCCGCCGTTAGACTGACCGCGGTGGGGAATTGAGTGCGCATGTTTTTCTCCTTGGCAAAGATACGGTGAGCACGTGGAGCTGTGGAGCGCGCCACCTGCGATGCCGTCGAGCGGACGCGGGGCGTGTCGGTCACGAATCTATCAAGCGGTTGAGGGCGCGGCTTGATAATTCTTGCGGTCCGTATCGGGCCGAGCAGCGCGTATGCATTGCGGGTACCTTGATGCTGCAACCGGGTCCTCGCCGATGCATCAATCCGTCGCGCGGCATGCCGGGGCGCGTCGCGGCTT
>NZ_JBNCAB010000179.1:0-3437 GCF_049805555.1 Burkholderia sp. DN3021
GCCCGCGAGGCCGCGCGCGCGCCGTCCGCCGGGCCGGCGGCCGGCGGCGCACGGCCGACGGGACAGAGCAACACGGTCGTGATCTATCGCGGTTCGTCGATCGACGACGGGTCGCGGGGCGGCGGCACCGGCACCCCGGGCCGGCCGCCGCTGCCGTCCGCCCTGGCGGGAATGCCGGCGCTGCCGGGTGGCGGCAATGTCGCGGCGGCGGACGGGACGGCGCAGCCGCCGCGGGCGGCGGTGCCGCAATGACGGATCGACGGAGCGGGACGGCCGCGCGGCGGCGGGCATTTGACGGGATGACGGGAACACGCATGGTGCGCATGGTTGGTTGGATCGCTCTCTGGTGCCTGGCCGGCATCGCCGCGCCCGGCGTCGCGTTCGCGCAGGGCACGCGCACGCCGGACGCCGGCGCGCCGCTGTCGATCGCGACCGGCAAGGGCGAGCTGCTGTCGCTGCCGGAGCCCGCGGTCGCGATGTTCGTCGCCGATCCGACCATCGCCGACATCCAGGTGCCGTCGCCGCGCACCGTGTTCGTGTTCGGCAAGAAGGCTGGCACGACCACGCTGATCGCGCTCGGCGCGAACCATCGGCCGATCCTGCGCAGGACGGTGATCGTGCAGGTCGACACGGCGTCGCTGCAGACGGTGCTCGACAGCCGCTTTCCGCAGCTGAAGCTGTCGGTGTCCGGCGCGCCGGGCTCGCTGATGGTGTCGGGCAAGGTGCCGGGCGCGGCCGACGCGGACGCCGTGATGCAGTCGCTCGCGCCGTACCTGCACGACAAGGAAAAGATCGTCAACCGGCTGACGCTGTCGCGCCCGATCCAGGTGAACCTGCGCGTGCGGGTGACCGAGGTGAGCCGCAACGTCACGCAGCAGCTCGGCATCAACTGGAGCTCGCTCGGCGCCGCCGGCAACTTCGTCGGCGGTCTGTTCAACGGGCGCACGCTGTTCGACCCGACGAACGGCCTGTTCAACCTGTCGCCGACCGGCGCATTCTCGGTGCTCGGCGGCTTTCGCGCGGGGCGCTGGTCGATCGACGTCGTGCTCGACGCGCTCGATCAGGAAGGGCTGATCACGATGCTCGCGGAGCCGAATCTGACCGCGATGTCGGGCGAGACGGCGAGCTTCCTCGCGGGCGGCGAGATTCCGATCCCGGTTGCGCAGAGCGGCAACACGGGTGTGATCACGGTCGAGTACAAGCCGTTCGGCGTGTCGCTCGACTTCACGCCGACCGTGCTCTCCGACAACCGCATCAGCCTGAAAGTGCGGCCGGAAGTGAGCGAGGTCGACGCGAGCAACAGCGTGACGACGGGCAGCATCAGGGTGCCGGCGCTCACCGTGCGACGCGTCGAGACGACGGTCGAGCTGTCGAGCGGGCAGAGCTTCGCGATCGGCGGGCTGCTGCAGAGCCAGACGGCCGACACCGTGTCGCAGATCCCGGGGCTCGGCCGGCTGCCGATCATCGGCCGGCTGTTTTCGTCGAAGAATTTCCAGGACAACAAGACCGAGGTGGTCGTGATCGTCACGCCGTACATCGTGCAGCCGACCGGGCCCGGCCAGCTCGAGCAGGCGATCGACACCGTCGCGCGGCCGAGCAGCGATCTGGAGTTCGCGGTGCAGCGCAACCTCGGGCTCGACCTGCTGTCGGGCGACACGCCGCGCCTCGTCGGCGCCGCGGGCTTCGTGTACTGAACCGGAGGAGCGCCCATGCGAGCTCGAACCACCGTCTCCGCACTGCTGCCGCTGGCGCTGGCGGGCTGCATGTCGGCGCCTCCGCCGCTGAACCTGCCCGACGCGCGGTCGATCGGCTTCGACGGCGTGCAGGCGGTGGCGCCCGACTGCGCGAAGCTGATGCAGCCGTCGCATCTCGTCGACGCGGGCTTCGGGCGGCCGGGCGTGCCGTTCGGCTGCGCGACCTACACGAACCTCGCGGCCATGCTCGCGCGACCGCAGGATCTCGTCGCGCCGGTGCCGTACGGCGGCGCCGACGCGGAAGTCGCGGCCGGTGCGGTGCGCCGCTACGTCGAGGATCGCGTGAAGCAGCCGACGCCCGGCAGGACGCAGACGACGACCGGCTCGCCCGGCCATTGAACCGATTCCCGAGGCCATCGCGATGTCGCCCATGAACGTCCTCGATCGCCAGAGCGCCAAGCGCGCCGCGTCCGCCGGAGCGACGGATCTCGTCGCGGTCGTGTCCGATCCGGGCAGCGAGGACGTGATCCGGCGCGTCGCGCACGATTTGTCGATCGCGCGTGCACACCTGCAGACGGGCACCTGCGACGACGCGATCCGGCTGCTGCAGCAGCACGAGCGTTCGCCGCGCCAGCTGGTCGTCGACGTGTCGGATTCGGTGCTGCCGGTGTCGGACCTGATGCGGCTCGCCGACGTGTGCGATCCGTCGGTGCGGGTCGTCGCGATCGGCACGCAGAACGACGTCGGGCTGTTTCGCAACCTGCTCGGCATCGGCGTGCAGGACTACATCGTCAAGCCGCTGACCGTCGAGCTGATGCGGCGCGCGCTGACGGCGACGGAATCGGTCGTGCAGGTGCGCACCGGCAAGATCGTCAGCTTCGTCGGCGCACGCGGCGGCGTCGGCACGACGACCATCGCGGTGAGCCTCGCGCGCTGCCTGGCGGGCGAGAAGCGCCGCCGCGTCGCGTATATCGACCTGAACCTGCATGGCGGCGGCGCGAACTCGATGCTCGGACTGTCCAGCAACAACGGGCTGGTCGAATTGCTGAACATGGAGCAGCGTCCCGACGACGCGCTGTTCGACCGCATGTTCGTCACCAAGGGCGACCGCCTGCACGTGCTGTCGGCCGAGCTCGCGTACGGCGCCGACGTGCCGCTGAGCGACGGGGTGGTCGCGCGCCTGGTCGACATGCTGAAGGACCGCTTCCACTACGTGCTGTTCGACGTCGGCAGCGGCGCCGGCAAGCTGTTCGAGGATGCGCTCGAGGCGTCCGATCTCGTCTACATCGTCGCCGACCGCTCGGTGCTCGCCGCGTACGAATCCGCGCGGCTCGCGCGCTTCGTGCAGGAACTGCCGGGCGAGCGGCTGCTGTCGATTGCGCTGAACAACCCGCTCGCGCCGGTCGCGGGCCGCGTCGAGCCGGCCGATTTCGCGGAGGCATTCGGCGGCGCGTCGCTGCGCGAGCTGCCGCACGAGCCGCAGACGCTGGCGGTCGCCGAGAACCTCGGCGAGCCGATCGAAGATGCGAAGCGCCACGGCTTCCTGGACGGGATCCGGCAACTCGCGAACGGCATCACCGGCGAACCGATGGCCGTCGCGGAGCCGTGGTACGCGCGCTTCGTCAAATGGAGGAAAGGATCGTGACGTTCGGTAACCGCGACCGGCCGCCGCCGGACTCTGCGCCGGATCCCGCGCCGGACCCCGCACCGGCCGCCTCGCCCGCGGCGCCGCGCGCGCCGGCG
>NZ_JBNCAB010000180.1:0-3268 GCF_049805555.1 Burkholderia sp. DN3021
GCGTTAGCGATATCATCAGGCGTAATGCGCTTCGAGGGCAGTGAAAATACGCCCATGAGCGTCCGCTTCCGAGATGTGTGAACGTCGGCTCCGGGTCGTCAAGCGACATCCACTGAATTCCACGAAGCCCCCCCAAAAAGCCCCCGAACAAGTCTGCGGGCGCATAGGTGCCCGCGCGGTGCCGCTACCGGACCCTGCGCCTGTGTACGACTACGATGAAGAATGCCGCTTTCATGCGTGATCGCTCCTGAATGCCTGGCCGACTGCCGGCGATACCGGACGACGGCAGGCGCACGACGCCAGCCACGTCAACGCCCCTAACGCACACGCACCGACACGAACTTCCGCGCGTTGTTGCGCTGGATCAGCAGCGCGATCACGCTGCCGTTCGCTTCGAGCGACTGCACATCGTCCGGCGTCTCGAGCAGCGTGTCGTTGATCTCGAGCACGACATCGCCCGGCTGGATGCCCGCCCTCGCTGCCGGGCCGTGCACCGCGTCCACCATCATCCCGACCGCGAGCCCCGTCGAGCGGCGCTCGTCGTCGCTCAGCGCATGCATCGTCAGCCCGAGACGATCGCCGCCCTCGCCCGTCCCCGCCGCCGCCCCCGGCCGTGCAGCGGCCTTCGGCGCAACCATGCCGACTGTCGTGCCCGCGCTGCCGGCCGCGTCGTCGGCGCCCGTGATCGTCAGCATCACCGGCGCACGCTTGCGAATCACCCGCAGCGACGCCTTCTCGCCGGGTGACAGCGCGGCGGCCAGGTCGTTCAGTTCGGCCGAGCGGCCGATCGGCTTGTCGCCCAGCTTCACGATCACGTCGCCGGGCTTCACGCCGGCCGCGGCGGCCGGCGAACCGGGCGCGACGCCGTTGACGAGCGCGCCCGCCGGACGCGGCAGCCCGAACGCCGCGGCCAGCCCGATGCCGACATCCTGCACATCGACGCCGAACGCGTTGACTGACGGCTCGCCCTGCGCCGGCGCCTGCGCCTGTTGCGCCTGCATCTGCGTCTGTAGCTGCGCACGCACCTTTACCGCGAACGCGATCGGGATCGCAAACGTCATGCTCGCGTAGCGGTCGGCGCCCGTATAAACCTGCACCGCGATGCCGATCACGTCGCCCGCGCGATTGAACACGGGGCCGCCCGAGTTGTCGGGATTCGGCGCGATATCGGTTTCGAAGAACGGAAACGCACTGCCGTCCGGCAGCCGGTGCGACGTCGCGCTGACGATGCCGGCCGTGACCGTGTTGCCCGATCCGTCCGGTGCGCCGATCGTCATCACCGGTTCGCCCGCACGTACCTTCGCCGAATCGCCAATGCGCACGAACGGGAGCTTCGTCGCGTTGACACGCAACACGGCGACGTCGCTTTGCGGATCGACGGCCAGCACCGTCGCCTTGAATTCGCGGCGGTCGGTGAGCCGCACCGTCACGTCGGTCGCATCGTCGACCACATGCGCGGACGTCAGGATCAGGCCGTCGGCGCTGACGATGAAGCCGGAGCCGCTGCCCGACACCGCACGCAGCACCGTGTCGGGCGGCGCCGGCACGCCCTGCGCGGGCGGCGGCGCGCCGCGCCGGAAGAACGCGGCGAGCGGATCGTCGGTATCGAGGATCGCGAAGGACGGCCCGCCGGTTTGCTGATCGAGCGCGGTCATGATCGTCACGACCGCGGGTCCGTAACGATCGACGATCGCCGGAAAATCGACCGGCATCGCGTAAGGCGCGGCGGCCGGCCTTTCCTTCATGGCAGGTTTGACGGGCGGTGCGGGCGTCCCCGCAATGGCGGCTGGCGGCGGTAGCAAAAAACCGGCAAATACGCCCCCGATCAACGCGGTGCGAAGCACGGCGCGAGCAAGCGTCTGGCGAACCACGGTGCACCTCCCCCGGCAGTCGCGGCGCCGCCTTGCGCGAGACGCGCAGGCACCCGACAAGCACCGGTACACGCATCCATTTATAGTCCAAGCAGCCTGTTCGAACATACGAATCGAAACCCGCATGCGAGGTGGCGCGGCGGCCGCGGAGCCGCGACGGCGTTCGTTTCGAACAAAGTGCGCGATTCGTCAATCCGCACAAGTCCGGCGACCGTTCAACCTCCGCCGACCCGCTCCGCGATCGCCGACAACGTCCGCAACATCGGCTCGAACGCATCGGCCGACGTATTGCCGAAGCCGAGCACGAGCCCGTTGGCCGCCGACTCCGCATGAATCGAAAAACCCGACAGCGGAAACGGGCCGATGCCATGCGCGCGCGCCGCGTCGACGATCGCGCGGTCGCGGTAGCGCGCCGGCAGCCGCAGCGCGAGATGCAATCCGCACGGCCCGCCCTCGACCTGGTGCGGCACGCCCAGGCTGCCGTCGAGCGCGGCGAGCAGCAACCGCCGCCGGTCGCGATACAGCCGGCGCATCCGGCCAAGATGGCGGCCATACTCGCCTGTCTCGATGAAATCGGCCAGCGCGAGCTGCACGTGGCGCGTCCCGCCGCGCAGCATCTCCGGCAGCACCGTCCGCACGGCGGCCAGCAGCGCCTCGGGCAGCACCAGAAAGCCGATCCGCAACGCCGGAAACATCGTCTTGCTGAACGAGCCGAGATAGACCACGGGCGAATAGGGCGCGAGCCCGTGCATCGCGCCGATCGGCTCGCCGGTGTGACGAAATTCGCTGTCGTAGTCGTCCTCGATGATCCACGCGCGATGCCGGCGCGCGGCATCGATCAGCGCGAGCCGCCGCGAGATCGACAGCACGGCGCCGGTCGGGAACTGGTTCGACGGCGTCGTATAGACGAGGCGCGGCGTCCGCTCGTGCCAGTCGTGCTCTTCCGCGCGCAGCCCTTCCGCGTCGACCGGCATCGGCACGACGTCGAGGTCGGCCGCCTGCATCGCGGTGCGCGCGCCGCGATAGCCGGGCTCCTCGACCCACACCGTCTCGCCCGGGTTCGTCAGCAACTGCGCACACAGTGCAATCGCGCCCTGCGCGCCTTCGGTGATCACGATCTGCTCGGGATCGCAGCGCACGCCGCGCGTCACGGCCAGGTGGCGCGCGATCGATTCGCGCAGCTCGCGTTCGCCGAGCGGATCGCCATAGGCAAGCAGGTCGCGGGCGGCACGGCGCAGCGCGCGGTCGATCGCGTGCCGCCACGCATCCACCGGGAAATGCGACAGCGCGGGCACGCCCGGCCAAAAACCCTCCGATTCGCCGCTGCCGACAAGGCTCGGGCGAATCCGGCCGAGCCGCTGCGCGACGGCCGGCGGCGCGGCACGCCGGCGCGGCGG
>NZ_JBNCAB010000181.1:0-3183 GCF_049805555.1 Burkholderia sp. DN3021
CCACCGAGTGAGCCGTGCGGGCGGCGCCAGTTGTAGTCGAACTGCCACTCCTCAATTCGTCGGTCAATCTCGTCCTCGGTCGGCGCATGGTGGCACCAGAACTCGTTGCGGTCAGTAAGCTGTGAACGCTCGACCTTGCCATTGAGGTGTGGGGGTAATCCCCCCGTTTTCCACGGGGTTCAGAAGTAGAAACTAAGCGGCCATGGCCAACCGCTGCTTTGGCGTAAATCCACCCAAGGCCATGTTCGGGCGGTCATGATTGTAAGTCCACATCCAATCGGTCGCGAAGCGCTGCACGTGGTCCAAGTCTTCCCAGTGGTACTGCGATAGCCATTCGTACCGCACGGTCCGGTTGAATCGTTCGACATACGCATTCTGCTGCGGCTTGCCCGGTTGGATGTAGTCGAGCCTGATGCCGTACTGTCGGGCCCATTCGACGATCGCCGCGCTCAGGTACTCGGGCCCGTTATCGCACCGAATCGCTTTGGGCCTGCCGCGCCAACCTATGATCTGCCGCAGCGCACGAATCACGCGTGCCGACGGCAATGAGAAGTCGATCTCGATGCCGAGTGCCTCGCGGTTGAAGTCGTCGATCACGTTGAACAGCCGGATGCTGCGTCCGTCGGACAGTTGATCGTGCATGAAGTCCATCGACCAAACCTGGTTGACGGCGCACGGCACCGCCAGCGGCTCCGGTACCTGCCTGACCAGCCGCTTGCGCGGCTTGATCCGCAAGTTCAACTCCAGTTCGCAATAGATCCGGTACACGCGCTTGTGATTCCAGCCGAAGCCTTTCACGTTGCGCAGGTACAGGAAGCACAGTCCGAAGCCCCAGTTCCGGTGGTTGTCCGTCAGGCGCAGCAGCCAGTTCGCAATCTCGTCGTTCTCGGCGGTGCGCCGACCAACGTACCGATAACAGGCCTGGCTGATCCCAAATACCTCACATGCCAGCCGGATCGATACGCCCCGGCTGGACACCGCTCGCATGGCCATCTCACGCCGGCAAGATGGCCTCAATCTTTTTTTGCGAGCGCCTCCGCTACGATCTCGGCCTTGATCTTCTCCTCGACGTACATCTTGCGCAGCCGGGCGTTCTCGGCCTCCAGTTCCTTCATCCGCGCGATCAGCGAAACCATGCGCCGACCGAGGACGAGATTGACCGACGAATTGAGGAGTGGCAGTTCGACTACAACTGGCGCCGCCCGCACGGCTCACTCGGTGGCAAGACGCCCGTTGACCGCATCGCAGAAGTGGGCGAAATCACACCTCTCGCGGAGCAGGTGGAAAGCGCCTACGACGGGCGGAAAGAGCGAATCCGGCATCGCGAATGGCGAGTTGACAAGACCCTTGGCGAACATCATCGGCGCGCGCTTGAACTCGAGTCTCTTACCGGAGCCACGAACTCAAGCGCGCCAAGAAAACGGCATTCAAGAAAGTGAAACGATGTCTGTGAATCGCACATTTAACCAGTTCGTCGACACGTACGCGGCCAAGTACCCAAAGGCCATCGAGAAACTCACAAAGGATCGCGATGCGTTGCTCGCGTTCTACGACTTCCCTGCCGAACACTGGCAGCACGTGCGGACCACGAATCCGATCGAATCAACGTTCGCGACGGTGCGCCATCGCACGAGCCGCACGCGTAACTGTCTATCGCGCGCGAGCTTCATCGCCATGGCGTTCAAGCTGATTGAAGCCGCCGAGAAGTCGTGGAGGAAAATCCGCGGCGTCAACAAGATCGAGCCGCTTCTGAAGGGCATTCCCTTCAGGGACGGAATCCCGGTGACTGAAAGCACACCGGCTCCTCAAGCGCTGGCCGCCTGATCATGCCGCCCGACCCGCGTACACCAGACTTGACGATTGCTCTTGATCTCTTCACATCCTCATCCCTGCGGCCTCAGTGGCATCATGCCAGCGTCCGAACGGTTTTTCGAGGTGCCCAGTACTTCCGGAAAGCTTAGTAACAGTCACTGAGCTCAAGGCGCTCCTTCTCGGCGTTTGGCTTCACGCCGATGTTTACTCCTGGTTTATCTGTGGCAGCAGCATGGCAAATTTTTTGATTAATTCCTCAAATTTGACAATGTCTTTTGCTTGAAATTGTAAGTGCTCTCCATCCCCATAATCAACAACATCTTCAAAATCTATTGGCCAGAAACGTTCATTATCGGCGTCATAAATAACGTTACTTAAATGTAGGTCTCTGTGATGAAGATGTAAGTCGCCCAAATCTGAAATCATTTTCAGATAAAGTTCCATTGCGTTTTTGGGGATGTCATTTTGAGCCAAATCTGCAACTGGGGTGCCTGGAATTTTTGTCATACGAAGGAAGACGTTCCCCCCGTCGTCACAATAAACCTCCGAGCTGGTGGCGCCGTAAAATTTGTTAAAATATGAAGATTCCATCTTTGCTGCATCCAATGCCTTTCCCATATCCTTTATTAAAACACTTGAGTCATTCGGATCTCGTATAACAAGTCCAAAAGAACCCGATGCTACTAATAGTCCTTCCTGTTGATATTTTTTTTTACGTTCCTCAAGAGGAGATGACAGAGGAATAGCGAGCTTCAGACCGGGCTTTTTCTTTAGTTTTGAACTTGAAGGAACTGGGAGGGATGTAGAGGAGTCGTGCTCGCCGGAGCGCTTGCGCGGCGTGTCGCCGTCGATGACGCGATCGGCTTCGGCCAGCCCCTGATGCAGGCTGCCCGATTCGTTGTACACGCCTGCCCGAAGACGCGCGCCGAGACGGTCGCTCTCCAGGCCCAATCGCGAACCGTCGAAGCTGCGCGCCGAGCCCATCCTGGCGGATCCGTACGTTGGGCTGGACACGCGATCGAGATGATCGGCAAGCGTTGCGGCACGATCGGCCGATGTCCTTGGCGGGTTCGACGAGGCGGAATTCGCACGATGCCGCAGCGTTTCCGGCGTGAGGCTCGCGTCTTGCCTCACGCCTAGTATCACATTCGTCAGCGATGTGCGCGAGTAGTCACGCTGCGAAGCTGAGACGCTTTCCCCGTTTTGCTGAAGTTGGTGAAGCGCGCTTGGCGCCGATGTCGAGGAGATGCTGGGCATGGTATATGTTCGATTGTCTAGGGGAGCTATCGTTGGAAGTGGTGTACGCGGCGTAGGGAGGAGGCAGGAGAAGGCGGTGGCGATTGAAGGAGAATGTTGCTTCTCACGGTAACA